>JAHFSE010000033.1 GCA_023265895.1 Gammaproteobacteria bacterium | reverse complement strand
GGCAGCACCGAACACCCCAATAAACAATGCGCCTGTTGCACCGTCGATGTTAGCAACGGATGTGATAATGACTAAAGTAGCGGTTCAGCCAGAACCTATCTTAGTTGCAGAAAAAACACAGCAACCGGTAATGATGCAACCGATAGAAGTATTATCACAATCAACCACACCTATAGTTCACCTTGAAGCTAGTCCAGTATTGAAAACAGAAAATTCAATTGTTGCGGCGGTGGAAGAATTACGGCCAATCATTGTGCAACCGATAGAAGTATTATCACAATCAACCACACCTGTAGTTCACCTTGAAGCTAGTCCAGTATTGAATATAGAGAATCCAATTGTTGGGGCAGTAGAAGAAACGTTTCAACCGATTATTGCTCAGCCTGTTGAAGCATTATCTCAGCTAGCTGTACCAGTAGTTATGAGTGAATTGCCACAAACAATACCGGCAGCACCGAACACCCCAATAGACAATGCGCCTGTTGTATCATCGATGTTAGCAACGGATGTGGTCGAGCCTAAAGTGGCGATTCAGCCAGAGTCTAGCTTAGTTGCAGAGCAACCAATAGAAATTACTCAATCTGTTGCACTGTCGAAACTAATTGCACCAATAGTTGTAAGTGAGCCACAACAAACAATACCGGCAGCACCAAACACCCCAATAGACAATGCGCCTGTTGTACCGTCGATGTTAGCAACGGATGTGGTAATGCCTAAAGTGGTGGTTCAGCCAGCGCCTGTTTTAGTTGCAGAGCAACCAATAGAGATTACTCAATCCGTTGCACTGTTGAAACTAATTGCACCAATAGTTGTAAGTGAGCCACAACAAACAATACCGGCAGCACCGAACACCCCAATAAACAATGCGCCTGTTGCACCGTCGATGTTAGCAACGGATGTGATAATGACTAAAGTAGCGGTTCAGCCAGAACCTATCTTAGTTGCAGAAAAAACACAGGACCCGGTAATGATGCAATCGATAGAAGTATTATCGCAATCGACTATACCCGTAGTTCACCTTGAAGCTAGTCCAGTATTGAAAACAGATAATTCAATTGTTGTAGCAGTAGAAGAAACGTTTCAACCGATTATTGCTCAGCCCGTTGGAATATTATCACAGCTAGCTGTACCAGTAGTTGTGAGCGAGTTACCACAAACAATACCGGCAGCACTAAACACGCCAATAGACAATGCGTCTGTTGCATTGTCGATGTTAGCAACGGATGTGGTGGTGCCTAAAGCAGTGATTCAAGCAGAGCCTGTTTTAGTTGCAGAAAAAACACAGCAACCGATAATGACGCAACCGATAGAAGAATTATCACAATCAACTACACCCGTAGTTCATGTTGAAGCTAGTCCAGTATTGAATATAGAGAATCCAATTGTTGTAGGAGTAGAAACATTACAGCCTATTGTTGTTAAGTCATCGCATTCTGTGGCATTCGAAAATACGATGCAGCCGTTATCTCAAACTGATTTCTCATCTGATGTCTTAATTAATTCAGTTATGTCTCATGATATGCTGTCGGATTTATCTGAAGTTTTCCAAGGGAATTCAGATGTATTAGAATTTCTTAATCAAATGACTTTGCCAGCAATATCAAATATTCTTTTAGAAAGTGATTATCATATAACTACGGATAATTCTACGTCTGTATCTGATGTATTTTTTGATACTGTTTCTAATCCTTCAGTCGTAGATGTAAATATTTCTAACTTACAACAAAAAGATATACGTCAAGATGTTGAATATACAGCAGTGCCTAGTGAGCGAATAAATCGAAATTTATTGAATCAAGTATTAAAAGAATCTCGTATTACTTCTGATGGTTCTTTGGTCTCGCCTATTAATAGATTTGAATTTAGCCGGATGCGTCAGCAGGTAGTTCGTAGTTTGATGCGTATGTCAGCAACTGAGAATACTCAGGATGTTTTGGCAAATATTTCAGTGATTAACTCACCATCAGAGAATATATCTCAGCAACATATGAGTGCTTTTAGATCCACTGCAACTATCTATGATGGTGATATAAAGCGTTACGGGATTGATACAGGCTATTATCCATTTTCATTAGTGATGACAAATGAAAATGAGCATAAAAATTTATTGATTGCTGATAGTTTGTTTCAACGTCTGGAGCAAGTATTGAAAGTGAAAGGTATTGTTATTTTAGACCCAATCACTCAACAGCCAGATATGGCGCAGCTAAAACAAAGTTTATTATCTTATGATTCAGGCATAAAACTACTGGATGAATTTAACTATGAAGTGATATTGGATCATAAGGCTAAAATTGAATTAGAGGTAACTGAGCGGCCATCCGCTAACTTAGATGAACTAATATTGGATTGGTTACATGACAAAGCTTTCCGTGTAGAGAAATTTTTATCTGTTGATCTTTCCCTCGTTGGGCAACAATTGCTGGGTGATCGATTATTATCTAATGTTGCAATTCAGCAGCCGATAGATCCACCTCTTTTCCATATTAAACAGTATGTAAATCAGCTGATCTCACGATATATCGATCAATTATGGGTAACCGCGCCTGCTCAATCAGATCATGGCGCTGGTCTGGTTTTAACGCTGAAAGATCCTATTACTCAACGGACCGCGGGTGATCTAGCAACGCAAATTCAATTTATATCAAATGGTGATGGTTTAGAGATTACCATTCAGGTTAGCCATGCTGCTTTATATGAGCAAATGCTGCGCGAAAAAGAGAAATTATTAACTTCATTAAAATCTAATATGAAAAAGAGTGCCGTTTCTATTCATATTGTTTTCGGCGAAGCGACTAACGGGTTTGATAAAGGTGAAATGGCCTATTTAGATCAGGCCATTTAAGTAGTGATAGCCAAAAGTATTAATCAAATGAATATAGAGTGAATCATGCTTCCATCTTTTAATACAAATAGCCTTGATCATATAGGTCTAGCGACGTTTACTGAACTGAATGAAGTCAGCGTGTGTTTGAACAATGCATTATGCGAGCGAGATGTTTCTTTCGGTATTTTTATTGGAGAGCTAGAAAGTTTTATTAACTATCGTAGTTGTTATGCTGTAGCTGAATATCATCGTTATGGTGTGGTGTTAGATTTTACCGTTCAGGGAATGAAAGGACGTATTTTCTTTAATCAAGCTTTATTAGATTTGTTTTTTTATGAATTTGATTTTCATATTGAGTTTGCAATATTGCCTAGGCAGTTACAGGAAGCTGCTGTTTTTGCAGTTTTAGAGCGTCTAGCTTCCGTGATTGGTGAGCCAGTACAGCAGTTAACTTGGACTTGGGATACCTTGTCTAGTAATGACAATATTCAACCTTATGAGTTGGCAATGTGTTTTGAAATTGTTTCACCTCATGGATCTATTCAGAGTTTATTAACATTTGAAGGAAGGGCCTTTGATCTTTTAATGAATTTTTTTGAGCAAAGTGAACCATGGTATAAAGGGCTTATTAAGCAAAGCTGGAAATTTCCGGTGAAATTATTGGTAGGGTATCAATCATTAATGAGCGGTGAAGTTTCTGAGCTCGACGAGCGTGATGTGATTTTATTGAATACCTGGGGTACTTCTTTAGATGAATGTGTTTTATGGCTTTCGCCTCAGCAAGTTTTTTTAATAGAATCGTGTGAGCAGGGTTGGAAGGTTAAAGAGCAATTACAATCACCTGCTATATTCTTAAATCAAGAGGAGATGAGCATGTCTGAATCAGAGCATACCCAGCATTGGAGCAATGCTGAATTATCTGAATCCATTAAACAACTGCCGGTGCAATTAATTTTTGAGTTAGGCCGAACACAACTTTCGTTAGAAGAATTAGATAGCATTGCGCCTGGTTATGTATTTGATTTAGGGCTTAACAAAGCAGAGCCTGTAGTTTTGCATGCTAATGGTATTCCCATTGGTCGCTGTGAAATTGTCGAAATTAGTGGACGGTTAGGCGCGCGACTGACGCATATACAACGTTAATATTTTGTTTTGTGCAATAGCCAAAAGAGAGTGATTGCTTAATGAATATACAGAATCCTTCTTCATTATTCTTGATGATTGGTGTGGTTGCACTGGTCCCATTTGTCGCGATTATGACCACTTCGTTTGTAAAGTTATCTATTGTTTTTTCTATTGTTAGAAATGCGTTAGGTGTTCAGCAGATACCGCCTAACATGGCTATTTATGGATTATCTATTATTTTAACGGTTTATATCATGAGCCCTGTTGGATATGCCATCAGTGATGTGATTGAAAAAAATCATTTATCTTTTGAGCATACAGATCAATTAGCTGAGAATTTAAGTTTGGTTGCTGAGCCTATTAAAACATTTCTAACAAAATATTCTTCAGTAAATGAGCGACAATTTTTCGTGCAAAGTGCACATAAGCTGTGGCCAAAAGAACAAGCAGATCGATTAACGATTGATAGTTTTTTGGTTATTGTTCCTGCTTTTACCGTCAGTGAATTAACCTCGGCATTTCAGATAGGATTTCTAATTGTATCTAATATCTTGCTGGCATTAGGTATGATGATGGTGTCGCCAATGACTATTTCATTACCTTTTAAATTATTGCTTTTTGTGCTGATTGACGGTTGGGCTAGATTAATTCATGGATTAGTTTTGACTTATCAATAGGCAATCACAATTATTTGGAAATAATGTATGAATACTGCAGATATTCTTTCGTATACCATGAACGCAATGATGCTTGCGCTTATGTTGTCTATGCCACCGATTATTGTTGCAACGATCGTGGGAACTTTAGTTTCTCTAGTTCAAGCACTGACTCAAATCCAGGAACAAAATATCGCGTTTGCTTTTAAATTAGTTTCAATCGTATTTGTTATTTATTTAACAGCGCGTTGGTTGGGTGTTGAGTTGTATCAATTTACGATTGTCGTATTTGATTCAGTCGCTCGGTTATAAGTCAATTTTCACTGTGTTTTGATAATAAAGCGAGAAATTAATCTGTGGATCACAGTCTTGCATCTTATGAGAGTTTATTTTGGGCATTGATATTAACTGTGCCTCGCTTATTAGTTGCAACAACATTAATTCCATTTTTGTCTCGTCAAACATTGCCAGCTACGATGGTGAAAAATGGTGTTATTATATCGTTTTCTCTTATTTTGCTGCCAACGATGCAGTCGTTTAATGTCTATGAAGTTGGCTATATACAAACAAGTTTCTTCCTTTTAAAAGAGATGTTTATTGGATTGCTTTTAGGTTTTTTAGCTGCAATTCCCTTTTGGGCTATAGAAGGCGTTGGATTTTTTATTGATAACCAGCGTGGCGCTACCTTGGCAGAAATTTTAAATCCATTAACAGGATCAGAAACATCTTCCATGGGTATTCTTCTGAACCAGGCGGCAACCGCTATTTTTGTGACCTCTGGTGGGTTATTGGGGTTGTTAGGTTTAATTTATAGCAGTTATGTTGTTTGGCCGATTTTAGATCCTCTACCGCATCTTTCTTTGGGCAAAAGCCTATTTTTTACCAGTCAGCTTGATTTTATGATGATGTTGATTGTGGTATTGGCTGCACCAGTGATTATTACTATGTTTTTGTCGGAGTTTTGTTTTGCGCTAGTCAATCGATTTGCGCAACAGCTCAATGTTTTCATCTTAGCCATGCCAGTTAAAAGTGCAATTGCTTTAAGTATTCTCATTGTATACCTCCCAAGCTTATTTTATTTTCTTGATCGTTATCGCCAAAGCTTCCCAGAAACTTTGCGTCAATTAATTCACGTGCTTTCATGAGTGATGAGGAAAAAACTGAAGAGCCCACCCAGAAAAAGTTACGAGATGCTCGGGAAAAAGGTCAGGTAGCGCATAGTAAAGTAATTGTTTCTGCTTTAGTGGTGATAGTTGTTTGTCTTTATTTCTACGTTTTTTTCTATCATTTGATTGATGTTTTATCTCAATTAATTATTTTACCTACGCAATTTTATAACCAACCCTTTGATAAAGCTTTACCTTCAATTGCAAATACGATTTGGAATCGCTGCGTCACCATCATTTTTCCTATCGTTTTTATTGCTGCAGCAACGGGAATTTTATCCAATTTTTTGCAGTTTGGCGCTATTTTTAGCGTAGAGCCTATTTTGCCGAAATTTGAAAAAATAGATCCAATTAAAGGGTTTAAACGTATTTTTTCCATCAAAAATTTCGTTGAGTTTTTGAAATCTGTTATTAAAGTAGTTGTGTTGGCGTTGGTTTGTTATTTTGTGATTAGGAAGAATTTGCAAGATATATTGCGTATTCCCGTCTGTTATAAGTCTTGTGTACCCCATGTATTAGCTTATTTAATGTATGATTTATTTTTATACGCAATGAGTGCATTTCTAGCCATTGCGGTATTGGACTTATTATTTCAGCGTTATCAGCATAAAAAAGAAAATCGTATGACGAAAGATGAAATAAAGCGCGAATATAAAGATATGGAAGGTAATCCAGAAATTAAGGGAAAAAGGAAACAAATTCATAAGGAAATTGTCAGCGGTGATGCGATTAAAAAGCATGTTAAAAAATCTTCGGTTATTGTCACAAATCCAACACATTTTGCAGTGGGTTTGGCCTATTCTAGTGAGTCAAAAAAATTACCTCATGTGACGATTAAAGGAGAGTCCATTCGAGCACAAAAAATCAAGCAGATTGCGTTTGAAGAAGGTATTCCTGTGATGGAAAACGTGCAGCTTGCGCGATTACTTTTTGCCGAAGTAGATGAATATGCCTATATTCCAAATCATATGTTAAGGCCGGTTGCTGAGGTCATTCGCTGGGTCAATGACTTGCGTGAAACGCAAAATCTAGAGCCGCTTTAAAATGATTGATAGTCATATAAAGTTGATTGTAGATCGATTGGTTTATGTCTTTAGATATATAGTTTCTCAGTCAGTGAAACACTTAGAATAGAGTCTAAGTTGAGTCTATTGGAAATGAATGAGTTATTACGGGTTATATTGGGGAGAATATCCTATGAGTGGTTCAGTTGGCGGTATTAATGGCTCAGGTGGTGCTGTTGCGCCTTCTAATAATGTCTCTTTAACGAAGCTTTGGGAGAGCGCAGAAGCTGAAATTAAGGTAAAGGATGATGCTGTTCGCGCGTTAGCTCGGCAATTATATGATAATACCAACGAATTAAACGAAGGTAAGGCAATACTTCAAAAGTATAATTTTACTTTACCTGCAAATGCTAGCTTTGTTTCAGTAAGTTCTAATGTAGATATTGGAAAAGCAGTTGTTTACTACAATAGCTTTGCTGCCGATGGCGATAAGATTTCGTCCAGTACTCTGAGTCAGCTGCAATTGACTAAGATGCAGAGTGAGATACAACTACATCTGGAAAGTTTGACCTATGTCTCTCAGCAATTTATCTCAGAATTGCAAAATAAAACCAATGAGCTTGATACGACGGTGAGTGCTTTTGCTAAGCTCATAGAAGCGCTTGGTGAGATACTTAAAAGCCTTTCGCGCAATATTTAATCGATAAGCGATTTTTATTTGTACTGAACATCCTTCTGTGTAGAAGGGTGTCTCTTTGTTTTTGCGCATTGCTATTTTTTTCAGTAAAGTGCTCCCTCTTGAGGTCAACTGCTCCAGCGAATCATTGACCCTCCTTAATTTTTCTTACCTTTATTTTGAGATTCAGCATGACTGTTCGAACACGTATTGCGCCTTCGCCTACGGGAGATCCTCATGTAGGTACTGCCTATATTGCTTTATTTAATTGGTGTTTTGCGCGTCAACAGGGTGGGCAATTTGTTTTACGGATAGAAGATACGGATCAAGTGCGTAGTCATCCTGCTTCGGAAGCTAAGATTTTAGAAGCATTGCGTTGGCTTGGTTTGAATTGGGATGAGGGCCCGGATATTGGCGGTGCCTATGGTCCTTACCGTCAGAGTGAGCGATCTGCTATTTATCGGGGTTATGCTGAGCAATTAGTTGCAGCAGGTCATGCTTTTTATTGTTTTCGCACGTCAGAAGAAGTCGAAGCAATTCGTGAGCAGCGTCGGCAAGCAGGTTTGCCTCCAGGTTTTAAATTAACTAATCCACAATTAAATGCGCAAGAAGTACAGCGACGTTTGGCTGTTGGTGAACCTTATGTGATTCGTCTCAATGTGCCAGACTCAGGAACTTGTACTGTATTTGATCAACTCCGCGGTCCTATCGAAATTGATTGGTCGCAAATAGATATGCAGGTTTTATTAAAGTCGGATGGTTTGCCAACTTATCACTTAGCTAATGTTGTGGATGATCACTTAATGGAGATCACTCATGTCATTCGCGGTGAAGAGTGGATTAATTCAACACCAAAGCATTTATTGCTTTACCAATATTTTGGCTGGCAAACGCCCACTTTTTATCATTTGCCATTGTTGAGAAATCCAGATAAAAGCAAATTGAGTAAACGGAAAAATCCTACCAGTATTTTGTATTATCAACGTATGGGATATTTACCTGAAGCTGTATTGAATTATTTGGGGCGCATGGGGTGGTCCATGCCAGATGAGCGGGAACAATTTTCATTGGCCGATATGCTAGCAGAATTCAATATTCTTAGGGTTTCTACCGGCGGGCCTATTTTTGATTTAGAAAAATTAGATTGGCTTAATGGTGAATGGTTGCGGGGATTGTCGGAAGCACAATGGATTGAGCGACTGCAGGCTTGGGCTTTCAATGAAGCCTATTTACGACCTTTGTTACCTCATGTTCAAAAACGAGTGGAAAAATTCAGTGATGTGATTTCACTGACCAGCTTTGCATTATCGGGCAATTTAAAATTAAACGCAGCTGATTTTCACGCAACAGGTTTGTTGGAAGAAACTACGCGAAAAATTCTGCAGTTCATGCTATGGACTTGTGAGCAAGAAGCTGAATGGAATAAAAATGTTGTAGAGAAAATATGTAGTCATTTAAGTCAGTTGTTAGATTTGAAATTAAAATTATTGATGCCGCCTTTGTTTGTTGCTATTACAGGTCGAAAAGAATCTGTCAGTGTGATGGATGCGATGGTTATTATTGGTTCTGATTTGACTCGTGCGCGGTTACGGCAGGCTTTAAGTGTTGTTGGAATGCCTTCAAAAAAAGAATTGAAGGATTGGCAAAAAGAATATCAAACTTTATAAAGGTGAGATTTATGATAACCGGCAGCATTGTTGCACTGGTCACACCCATGACATCCACAAGTGACATTGATTGGTCTGCGTTAGCTGAATTAGTGGAATGGCATGTTGCTGAGGGAACCGATGCTATTGTGGCAGTGGGTACTACTGGAGAGTCCGCCACACTGGATGTGGAAGAGCATGCGCATGTGATTAAGTTCGTAGTGGATCAAGTGCGCGGCCGTATTCCCGTGATTGCTGGGACGGGTGCTAATTGCACCAAAGAAGCGGTGGAGTTGACTGAGTCAGCAAAAGCGTTGGGCGCAGATGCGTGCTTATTAGTCACACCCTATTATAACAAACCAACTCAAGAGGGATTGTTCCAGCATTATCAATATATCGCGGATCGAGTAGCCATTCCTCAAATTTTATATAATGTGCCTGGCCGTACTGCTTGTGATTTATTACCTGAAACAGTGCTGCGTTTGGCAGGCCATCCTAATATTGTGGGTATCAAAGAAGCAACCGGTGATTTGAACAGAGCCGAATGGTTATTGAATCATTGTCCGCAGAACTTTGCGATTTACTCTGGCGATGATCCAACGGCAGTGGAGTTAATGTTGAAAGGTGGTCAAGGTAATATTTCAGTAACCGCAAATATTGTACCGCGCTTAATGGCGGAGCTTTGTCGTTTGGCAATAGGTGGGCAGGCAGAATTAGCGAGGGCTTTAAATCAACAGCTCATGCCGTTGCATCAACATTTATTTGTTGAATCTAATCCGATTCCTGTGAAATGGGCGCTTCAGCGGATGGGCAAAATAGGCAGCGGAATTCGCTTACCCTTGGTTTCATTGAGTGACGTGGGGCAAGCTGTATTGAATCCTGTGTTAATTGCTGCAAGTTTATGTCGTGAATCCTAATGATACTTGAAGAGTAATTTGAAATGATAATAAATGACTGCGTCCGAATCATGAGTTTGTTAGGCGTTTTTTTAGTGTCTGGTTGTAGTCTTTTATTTGGCGAGGCAACACCCTTTCATGATCCGACCTTGGATTATCAAAAAGCGACAACAATTCCAGCAATGCAAGCAAATCCAGCTAAGAAAATTACTTTTGAATCCTTGATGCCGATTCCTGCTGTATCGTTAAACCCAGGATTTAAACCCACTAAAATGGATCCGATTCCTAAACCACCTTTATTAATTCATTTAGACGAACAATCGGGTTTGGCGCTTGTTAGAAAAAATCAACAGGAATGGTTGGTAATCTCTCAACCTGCGGCGGTTGTTTGGGAGAAATTGCAACAATTTTGGCAACAGAAAAAAATAGCCTTGCAAATAGTTGATCTTCAATCAGGTGTGATAGAGACTGCTTGGCTTAAGCAGCATCCTTTTAAAGAAAAACTCGGTTTTTGGGCAAACCTATTTCATCAAGACCCAGATTTAGAAAAATTTAGAATGCAACTGGTTGCTGATGATGCCAAAAAAACCAGCGTGTTGTTGAGTTATGTGCAAATCTCTCATGATCATCAAGCGCCGCAGCGTTGGGATCATCTCTCTAAAGAAGATTTAGCGTGGCAACACCGTTCGGATAATCAAAGTGTTCGTGGGCAGGCATTGCAAGCATTGACTCAATGGTGGGTACAAGATGAAGGCGTACTCATTAATGGTCAATATTTAAAACCAAGGCGAATCACTTTATCTCAAGATGGTAATCGTTATCCTGTCTTGGAGTTAGAGCAATCTTTTTCACCGGCATGGTCTAATATTGGTTGGGCGTTGCATCAAGCGAAAATTCAAGTCGATGACTTAGATCGTTCCTTGGGTATTTATTATATTCGCTATGATCGATCAGATAAAAAACCAGTGACCGCTTATGAAGTGAAAGTCAGTCGTGCAGAAAAAGATATTCATGTGACGGTTCAAGTCAATGATGATGTATTGGCGCCTGTGGAGCTCAGTACCGAAATTCTTAATCATATTAAACAAGCATTAGATCAATAATCGAGGTTATCTAATATGGAAAAACGTGAACAACTCTATGCTGGTAAAGCTAAATCTGTTTATACCACTGATGATTCAAAGGTATTAATTCTTTATTTTCGCAATGATACTTCTGCATTTGATGGTAAAAAAATTGAACAATTAGATCGTAAGGGCCAAGTCAATAATCAATTTAATGCTTATATTATGGGACAATTAGAAGCAGCGGGCATTGAAACCCATTTTATTCAGCAATTGAATGCGCAGGAATCTCTGGTTAAACGTTTAACTATGATTCCGCTGGAATGTGTGGTTAGAAATATTACTGCGGGTAGCATTTGTCGTCGTTTAGGTATTGAAGAAGGCATGGATTTAAATCCACCTACATTTGAATTTTTTCTTAAAAATGATGCATTGGGTGATCCCATGGTGAATGAATATCATATTCACAGTTTTGGTTGGGCGCAAGCTGAGCATGTGGAAAAAATGAAAGCGCTCACGTTTAAGGTTAATGATGTGCTGAAAAATCTATTTGCTCAAGGAAATATGCTGTTGGTGGATTACAAGTTAGAGTTTGGTTTATACGAGGATCGTATTATTTTGGGCGATGAATTTACGCCAGATGGTTGCCGGTTATGGGATATGGAAACGCGGATGAAATTAGATAAAGATCGTTTCCGTCAAGGTCTTGGTGGTGTGGTTGAAGCCTACGAAGAAGTGGGGCATAGATTGGGTATTAATTTTTTATAGTTTGATTCCAAGGCGCTACGCGAAATACTAATAATAAACCCGGAATAGCCAGTGCAGCGCACAAGTAAAAGAATGAAGACCAGCCGATTGAATCTACAATAAATCCAGTAGTAGCGTTGGCGAAGGTGCGAGGGATAGCCGCTAATGCGGTGAGTAATGCAAATTGAGTTGCTGCAAAAGTAGGATTGGTTGTTTTTGCAATAAAAGCGACAAAAGCTGCGGTACCTAACCCTACACCTAACGCCTCCAGTGCGATGACGCCAGCCAATGCCCATAAGTTATGATCGATTTGCGCTAACCACGCAAACCCTAAAATAGATAACCATTGAATTAAACCAAAAATTAATAATGCGCGATTAATGCCTATTTTAATCATCGCTAATCCACCGAGTAAACTGCCAATAATCATCGGCCATAAGCCTGCATTTTTTGCAATTAACCCTATTTCTGCCAAGCTATATCCTCTCTCCAAATAAAAAGGTGTTGATAAAGCGGTGGCCATATTGTCACCTAATTTATATAAAAACATGAAAGCAATCACTTCAAGCGTGCCCAGCCAACTGAGGCGCTGAATTAAATCGTGAAAAGGATGTATAACAGCTGCTTGCAGACTCATGGGTGCATGTTCTGTTGGTATTTCTTTAATGAGTAATGTGGTAATAATGCCGATGGCCATAAATCCAGAAACGATTGTAAAAACCCATTGCCAAGCAATGCTATCTGCAAGAATTAATGCCAATGAACCTGGAATTAAACCAGCAATACGATAGGCGTTGACATAAATAGCATTCCCTAAGCCTAATTCATGCTCAGCTAATAATTCTCGTCGATAAGCATCTAAAACAATATCTTGTGTAGCACTCAAAAAAGCCAAACAAACCGAAAGAATAACAATATCTTTGAGTGCATGAGTAGGATGTAAAAATCCCATCACGACAATGATGCAAAATAAAATAATTTGGGTAATCAACATCCAGCTGCGGCGACGGCCAAGGAAGGGTGGGCAATAACGATCAATGAAAGGCGACCAAAGAAATTTCCAGGTGTAGGGGATGCCGACCAATGCAAATAGACCAATCTCTTTTAATGAAATAGATTCTGTTTTTAGCCAGGCAGGGATCATTGTATAAATGATATATAGAGGTAAGCCGGAGCTAAAACCTAAACCAATACAGGCCAGCATGCGTTTATTGAAAATGGAGTTTTTTAGGGTGGTGGGCATTCTGTTGGTCTCAGTCATGTGAAGCGTCTAGATTGGAGTATATCCGCAAAAACTTTTTTCTCCCAAACCTTGAAAAGAAATTCCCTAGCCCCATATCCGGGGCCAAGCATTCTTAATGGTCTTGATGCCCAGAGAGAAATTCTTTTATTGTCTTTCATGAACTCTAATTTGAGGAGATAACTTCACATGAAAAAATTCCGCCCCTTACATGATCGTGTACTCGTTCGTCGCGAAGAGGAAGAAACTAAAACTGCAGGTGGTATTGTCCTGCCTGGTTCTGCAGCAGAAAAACCTGCTCGCGGTACTGTGCTTGCTGTGGGTCCAGGTAAAACCTTAGACAGCGGTGATGTCCGTTCACCGGATGTGAAAGAAGGTGACCATGTTGTTTTTGGTCAATACAGCGGCAGTAAAATTAAAATTGATGGTGAGGAGCTATTGATTTTAGCTGAAACAGAAATTTTCGGTGTGATTCTATAATCCAGATTTTGTGATTTTTAACCAGTGAATTGAGGAAAATACTCATGGCAGCAAAAGATGTAATTTTTGAAAGCGAAGCCCGTAATCGAATGATGAAAGGCGTGAATATTTTGGCCAACGCGGTCAAAGTGACCCTAGGCCCTAAAGGTCGTAATGTTGTATTAGATAAATCCTATGGCGCTCCTACCATCACTAAAGATGGTGTGTCTGTGGCTAAGGCGATCGAATTAAAAGATAAATTCGAAAATATGGGCGCACAAATGGTGAAAGAAGTGGCTTCAAAAACTTCTGATATCGCCGGTGATGGTACTACTACTGCAACAGTATTAGCGCAATCCATCCTAGTGGAAGGTTTGAAAGCCGTAGCCGCTGGCATGAATCCAATGGATCTTAAGCGCGGTATTGATAAAGCAGTTGTTGAAGCTGTGAAGCAAATTAAAGCGTTTGCAACGCCTTGCACAGATAATAAAGCCATTGCTCAAGTAGGGACTATCTCTGCTAACTCTGATGATTCCATCGGCAATATTATTGCCAGTGCGATGGAGAAGGTAGGTAAAGAGGGTGTGATTACCGTTGAAGAAGGCACCAGCTTAGATAACGAATTAGACATCGTAGAAGGTATGCAATTCGATCGTGGTTATTTGTCGCCTTATTTCATCAATAACCAACAAAGTATGAGTGTGGAATTAGATCATCCAGCAATTTTGTTAGTCGACAAAAAAATCTCCAGCATTCGTGACATGTTGCCTATTTTAGAAGCGGTTGCGAAATCTGGTCGACCTTTGTTGATTATTGCTGAAGATGTAGAAGGCGAAGCTTTAGCGACTTTAGTCGTTAATAACATGCGTGGTATCGTTAAAGTTGCTGCAGTAAAAGCGCCTGGTTTTGGTGATCGTCGTAAAGCCATGTTGCAAGATATCGCAATTTTAACTGGCGGTACTGTGATTTCTGAAGAAGTCGGCTTGAGCTTAGAAGGCGCTAGTCTAGATGATTTAGGTACCGCAAAAACCGTTCGTATCGACAAAGAAAATACAACGATTGTTGATGGCGGTGGTAAAAAAGATGAAATTGAAGGTCGCGTGGCGCAAATTCGTCGACAAGTAGAAGAGTCCAGCTCTGATTACGATCGTGAAAAATTGCAAGAGCGTGTGGCTAAATTAGCCGGCGGTGTTGCTGTGATTAAAATCGGCGCTGCTACCGAAGTCGAAATGAAAGAGAAGAAAGCGCGCGTAGAAGATGCTTTACATGCTACTCGTGCAGCGGTAGAAGAAGGCGTGGTACCTGGCGGCGGTATCGCTTTAATTCGCGCACTGCAAAAAGTCAGCGATTTAAAAGGTATTAATCCAGATCAAACCCATGGTATTCAAATTGCCTTACGTGCGATGGAAGCACCTTTGCGTCAAATCGTGACTAATTCAGGTGAAGAAGCAGCTGTCGTTGTTAATGCTGTTCGATCAAAAGAAGGCAATTACGGTTATAACGCAGCTACAGGTGAATACGGTGATATGATCAGCATGGGTATTTTAGATCCTGCAAAAGTAACCCGTATTGCGCTACAAAATGCAGCTTCTATCGCTGGCTTGATGATCACTACCGAAGCCATGGTAGCGGACATTCCAGAAGATAATAAACCTGCGATGCCAGATATGGGTGGTGGCATGGGCGGTATGGGCGGCATGATGTAATTTATCTTCGTGGATTTGGCTTTATGCTTTGTTGCCTCATTCCTCGCCCTGGTCACATAGGAAATACTATGCTTCCGGGGCCTCGATCACTCGGCGTCTCGCCTAAAACCAAACCACTTTGATAAATCGTAGTTTATGAAAACCCTCAATTCGTTTAGCGGATTGGGGGTTTTTTCTATCTAACGCCTTGAGCTCTAAATGAAAGCTTTGCTATAGTGAGCTTCTACACTTAAGGAAATGCTCCATGTTTTTTAGCGGTCATCGCACATTTTTAGTTCTCTCTCTTCTTCTCCTGCCCTAGGGCAGTCATCTATTATTCTTTTATTTACCAGTTCTATTTTTATTGACTTCAGATTGAAGAGAGCGAGCGTATGAACAAGCAACCATTGATTATTTTCGACACCACTTTGCGCGATGGCGAGCAAAGCCCTGGCGCTTCTATGACTCAAGAAGAAAAAGTGCGTATTGCAATTGCATTGGAAAAAATGCGCGTTGACGTAATCGAAGCCGGTTTTGCCATTGCCAGCCAAGGTGATTTTGAGTCCGTGCAAGCGGTTGCAAAACATATTAAAGACAGTCGTGTTTGTAGTTTAGCTCGCGCATTAGATGCGGACATTGATCGTGCAGCAGCAGCCATTAAATGCGCTAATGCGCCGCGTATTCATACGTTCATTGCCACATCGCCGATTCATATGCAGCACAAATTGCGACTGCAACCAGAACAAGTCATTGATGCAGCGGTGCATGCAGTAAAGCGTGCGCGACAACAAGTGGAAGACGTCGAATTTTCCTGTGAAGACGCCGGTCGTTCGGAAATTGATTTTTTATGTCGAATTATTGAAGCAGCAATTAAAGCAGGCGCGCGGACGATTAATATTCCTGACACGGTGGGTTATGCCATTCCAGAATTATTTGGTGAAATGATGCATCAATTATTAACGCGCATTCCTAATGCTGACCAAGCTATTTTCTCTGTCCATTGTCACAATGATTTAGGATTAGCGGTAGCAAATTCTTTAGCGGCAGTACAAAACGGTGCTCGCCAAGTGGAATGTACCATTAATGGCTTGGGTGAGCGGGCAGGTAATGCATCGTTAGAAGAAATCGTGATGGCCGTGCGCACACGACAAGATGTGTTTTCAGTGGATACACGAATTGATACGCGAGGTATTGTGCCCGCTTCACGTTTAGTGAGTACGATTACTGGTTTTCCTGTGCAACCTAACAAAGCCATTGTAGGGGCGAATGCCTTTGCCCATGAATCCGGCATTCATCAAGACGGTGTGTTAAAATGTCGTGAAACCTACGAAATTATGCGTGCAGAAGATGTGGGTTGGAATAAAAATAAAATGGTATTAGGTAAACATTCTGGGCGAAATGCTTTTCGCACCCATTTGCAAGAACTGGGTGTACAATTTGATTCGGAAGACGTCTTTAATCAAGTCTTTGTTAGATTTAAAGAATTAGCGGATAAAAAACACGAAATATTTGATGAAGATTTACATGCTTTAGTTTCAGATATTCAAAAATCTGAAGCGGTGGAAGTCTATAAATTAACTTTCTTAGAAAGTCATTCAAACATGGGTTCTGTACCCCATGCAACAGTCATTTTGTCGGTTTCTGGTGAAATGAAACAAGCCAGTGCAGAGGGTTCTGGGCCAGTAGATGCTACGTTTAAAGCGATTGAACATATTGCTAACAGCAGCACCCATCTCGAATTATATTCAGTCAACGCAATTACGCGCGGTACTGATTCTCAAGGGGAAGTCACTGTGCGTTTAAGTTTGGGGGGGCGTGTCGTGAATGGTCATGGTGCTGATACCGATATTGTTATTGCTTCTGCTAAAGCGTATTTAGATGCATTAAATTTATTATTAGTGGGTGCAAAAGCACATCCGCAAAATAATGGTGTGTGATGTTAGCGGCTAATAAGCAAAAAGTGTTACACGCATTAGGGATTCGGTCTTGGGTGAGGCAGGATCGCTTAGTCACTGA
>JAHFSE010000161.1 GCA_023265895.1 Gammaproteobacteria bacterium | reverse complement strand
CTTACCCATTGGATTATCAATTTTTTTTGAAATCAGTGTATTTTCTATTGTGGCGTTATTACTGGGCTCTTTAGGCGCTCAGGTGGTTGCCAGCCATCAAATTGCATTAAATTTTTCTTCCCTCATTTTTATGCTGCCCTTAAGTATTTCCATGGCATTAACCATTCGCGTTGGACAGGCCTCCGGCAAAAAAGATCATGCTGCTGCTCGTTTTACTTGCCAAGTGGGTATTGGTTTTACCTTAGTATTAGCATTATTGCTGTCTATTTTTATGGCGACAGCGCGAACTCATATAACACAACTGTATACCCAAGACGATTATGTTCAGCGTCTCGCTGCACACTTAATTATTTATGCCGCATTATTCCAAATATCCGATGGTCTACAAGCGGCCTGCAATGGCGCATTGCGCGGACTGAAAGATACGCAAGCACCGATGATCATGACTTTATTGGCTTATTGGTTTATCGGTTTACCACTGGGATACAGCTTAGGATTAACCCATTTTTGGGTCACGCCATTAGGGCCTGAAGGATTTTGGATCGGCTTAGTCTCAGGTCTCAGCGCAGCTGCACTGCTATTGGGTACTCGATTACGGCAATCGTTAAAAAAAATCCAAAATTTTCCGTAAGTTTTCAACGAGATTTATTAGACTTCTTTCAAAGCTGTAACGAGCGGCTGTCAGCTGAGGATGGCCGGAGCGCAGGACACCGGAGTTTACTCGTTGTAAATGAGGATTCCGAGCACCGCCCAACCTCAGATCACAGTCGCGCAGTAAGTTTCGAAAAAAGTCTATTCTATTTTTAAGGCAGAAGCATCTATACTGGTCTGGTAGGACGACTCTTTTAACAACAAATTGTCCGTCAACTTGAGGAACCAGTTTATGGCACAACAACAATGCACCTCTAACACCTCAACCAATAATGTAATCGATTTTTTCACAGGACGCCCCTTAAACCAACTGAATAATAAAATTCTCCGCATTGCGCCAGAATTAGATCAAATGGAAATTCTCTACAGCAATGACAGTTCTTATCACTTGTACAGTTTAAAAATTGTTTGTTGGGCATTACGCGAACAAGGTGATGTGGTTGCAATGGTGCCTTGGTTAAACCGCATCGTTGCCTGCACTGAATTAAAAGATCCACTCAATGGTCGCTGGGAAGGTTATCGAGATCCTACGCTAATCGATGGACAAGTTTTCTTCACACCACCCCCTCACAAAATTTTAGAACTGGAAACTGCTGCGCACTATTACCAAACCGATGATGCAGAAGATGAAGACATACTACAGGAAATTCCAGATGTAATCGGCACTCATGCAGTACTCACTCATAATGGATTTCACAGCTTTACATTAGCGCAGGTATTAAGTTGGCGTTTATTAGCTAATGGTAGCTTGCATGGCATGTTGATTGATGAACGAAAGATTACTTCAACACCGGTGTTACCAGGCGATCGCTGTTTATTTCCATCGCAATCTCACCCCGATTTTAAATATTTTTTCCAGCATGCTATTGCCAATAAAATAAAATCACAAGATCCAGAAGCATTAGCCGCCATCGCACTCTTGGTTGAACCAGGTTAAACTGGCTGCAACGCATTTTTTTGAATCCAATAATAAAAAAATCGTCCTTCACGCTTGGTTTCTAATAAAGTATGACCCAGGAACCTACAGAACTTCGGAATATCTCGCTCAGTGGAAGGATCAGTGGCAATCACTTTGACAGCATCTCCAACAGCCATATCACGAATTTTATTGTGTAATAACATCACAGGCTCTGGACAATATAAACCTTCCGCATTTAATTCATGATCGACCTTTAATGACATGACTCAATAACTCTCATTTTAATTCCCATAGAATCTCAGTTAGCACTACACTCAAAAGAACGATTTTTTTGAGTATTGCAGGTTGAGATTTATGATACTTCGCCCGCTGTTATTTACAGCACTATTTTTTTGCTGTGCCGATTTAGTCTGGGCTAATACGTTGCCCAGAACTGCCGCATTGCATGCGTTTATTGATCCCAATACGGGCACTTTTACTACAAAATCATCTCCTGCAATTAAAACAGAACGACGTATTCCAACTAAAGAGACCGCTTCTGAGCCAAAGGAAATCAATAGCCCAGTACCTGGCGGCGGCAAAATGATTCGAGTCAAAGGATTTATTGATAGCCATTTTTATGTCAAACAACAAAAAAATCATTGGAAAATCCAATGCCACTAACCCATTATTTAGATTTATCTCGATATTATGCTAAGCGATTATCCATATTCATACTGTTTTTTTTATATGCCTCACTCAGTTATGCCGAGCTAGTCATTCAGGTAGAATTTAGTGATGGTACTAGTGAAGGCTTTAATGATCCCACCTCCGTCGCGGCAGTAGGCGGTAATACCGCCACGACACTGGGTGGACAACGTAGAGCGGCACTCAATGCCGCTATTGCTATTTTAGAAAAAACCCTTTCTTCCACTCAACCGATAGAAATTACCGCCACCTTTAGCAATTTAGGTGGCGGTAGTCATGATGCCCTGCTCGCTTCTGCGGGTACCAATACATTGCATTTTGATTTTGATCATGCGCCCTATCCCTCGACTTATTATGTCGCAGCTCTGGCTAACAAATTAGCGCAACAAGACCTCGATCCAGATCAAGCAGATATTTTTGCTGATTTTAATGCAGATATAGACAGTAACGGCACTTTAGGCGACAGCAGTTGGTATTACGGCTTAGATGGTCATCCTTCAGGAACCGATATAGATTTTATGAGCGTTGCGCTGCATGAATTATTACATGGCCTAGGTTTTATCAGTTTAGTAGACGTCACCACTGGAAAAAAATTCAGCGGTCGTAACGATATTTTTAGCTATTTTCTCGATCGATTAAATGCCACACCTTCGGCCTTTAATGATATGACGAACAAACAGCGCATAAGCGCTGCCACCGCAACGGGATTTCTGCATTGGATTGGCGACACTACACAAATCAACAGTAGCGTGCTCACAGCAGGCGTTACGGGAACACGGGTACATATCTACGCACCCGATCCTATCGAAGAAGGTTCTTCTTTATCACACTTCAGCGATACACTGGCACCTAACAACCTCATGGAACCGACTTATACTGAAGCACATCATTCATTAGGCATTGCTGCAGCGGTACTCAGCGATATAGGCTGGGGTAATTTAGCGGATCTCAGCGTAACACTGAAAAATCAAGAAACCACCCCCGTGATGCAACAAGCCTTTACGTTGGATTTTTCCATCCGCAATCTTGGTGAACAAACTGCAAATTCAGTCGTATTTCACTACAAGTTACCCAGCGGATTATCCTTAACCAACAGCACACCAGGCCAAGGCAGTTGTTCTACAACAGATGATGAATTAGTTTGCTCACTGGGTGCAATCACGACTCAACAAACCATACATATCTTACTCACCACACAAGCAACCAACGCACAAACCATCGCGCTCAATGCATCCGTCAGTGGTGATATAGTTGATGGGGATATCGCCAATAACACACTGGCTAATACACTGATGATTAACAACAATCAACAAATTAATAATAACAACGACACACCAGTAGAAACTCGTTTTGGCAGCGGTACGATGCATTGGATTGTTTTAATAGAATTATGTGGATTCGCAATAATGCGCCAATTTTTTGTTCGCCGTTCATTTAAGATTTATTAATGATTCACAACATGCTATACCAATAATAATTCAAAATGCGAAAGAATAATTTAACGCTCCATGCCCCCTCTTTAAAAAAAGAAGGGCTACTTATTTTTCAGCCCTGATTTAATAGGATACCCATGCAACTCCATTCATCTAATAATCGAATTACCGCCAGCATTGCACCAGAAAAAAATATGAGCTTACTGTCGCCCGCTGAAGTGCGCTTATTATTAGAAATGCGTCATTCAGAACTCCATCATTTATTTCGTCGTTGTATGCTCGCCGTATTAAGTACGGGTGTTGAACAGGATAATGCCAAAGGATTGTTATCCAATTATGCGGATTTTAATGTAGAACTGATTCAACAATCCCGCGGCATCAAACTCGCATTGAGTAATGCACCTGCCAGCGCTTTTGTGGATGGCGTCATTCTTCGAGGCATTAAAGAACATTTATTTTCAGTACTGCGTGATGTGGTCTATGTTCACCAATTATTAAAAAATTCTCCGCCCTTTGAATTAAGTAGCAGTAAAGACATTACTGATTTAGTTTTTAATATTTTACGTCATG
>JAHFSE010000160.1 GCA_023265895.1 Gammaproteobacteria bacterium | reverse complement strand
ACGTGAGCGTCGATGGTTTGATTGGCTTGTACTTGCGCTTGCCAGCGCCAGTTGTCACCGGCATAGCTGAGTTGCGCACTTTGATTGAGTTGGCCGGCGCTGGCCATGCTTAAGTTATGGCCAAAATCATCTAGGTAATCGGTATCAGACACGCGGTTATAATCTACTTGTAAGGCCCAGCGATCTTGCCAATAACTGTGTTGTTGCCACTGAATGCTATCGCGATTTTGGTGATGGTATTCTGAGTCATCCGCTAAGCGCGCTACATTGATTTGGCCTTGGCCCAAGGTTGGATTTAAAAATCTGAATTCGTTGTTCCATAAAATACCGCGAGCACCTAACAAGCGCGGTTCAAGAGTCGCATCATAGTTGGGGGCAATATTCCAATAGAAAGGAATGCCGATATCTGATTCGGCTAAATTATAAATGGTTGGGTAGAGCAAACCTGTTTGTCGGCGTTCGTCGAGCGGAAAGGTGAAATAAGGCGAATATAAAATTGGCACTGGCCCGAGAAATAAAGCCATATTCTGGATGCTGCCCCAGCCAGCAGTGCGATCAATCTGGATTTGTTGGCCATAAAAATGCCAATCATTGCTGCCGGGTTGACAGCCGGTGTAGGTGCCTCGATGTATGGTTAAGTCGCCTGCTTGATTCAGATGAATGTCGTGTGCTTCACCTCTCACCTGAGCGCTGTGCACCAAATAAGCAGATTTGGCAAAGTCTGCTTGTTGAGTTTCTAAATTCAGCGACGCTTGTTCACCTGACAATAAAAAGCCTGGTGCGCGAAACCGAATATTTCCAGAAAATAGTGCTTTTTGATCAGCAAAATTGAGCAGTACCTGATCGCTTTCCACTTGCAACGGATCTTGCTGAATAATCACTTCCTGCTGAAGCACCGCGCGATCTTGTGAGTATTCATAACTTTGTGCGCTGCCTAACACTGACTTTGGGATGGGCGCAGAGAGCTCTAAATTTTTTCGTTCCGGCTCCCAGTAGCTACCGCCGCACAAGGATAGTTGTGGTATTTTTTCGGGTGTTAAGCTGGTTGCACGCAGCGTTTTTAGCTGCGCATTGGAATACCAATCTAAGTAAGGTGTTTCCGCTTGTGTGGGGTCAGACAGCATGGCGAACGCCAATAAAATCCAGCCGAGTTTGATTTTATGGTAAAAGTGCATGAGTCATTAAAGTCAGTGTGAGCAGTTATTTAAATTAGGATAGTCATCGCGCGATGCTGGAGAATACAACAGGCTAGACAGTAAGGGTAGGGATCAATCGAGTTGGCTCACATTATTAAAGGTAAGCCGTGGGTGAATGATCAAAATATACGTCAGCGTATTTTTTGATCATTCTGATTGATTTTTAACCATTAATTTCAGATAATCGCCGCCACTGTTTATTCAGCTATGGAAACAACACCACCTCGCTCAAGGATGACGCGCTCATGAAGCATCGACAATAATCTTGCCCCATTCTTCAATATTGAAATTACTTATCGTAAAAACCAAGGAAGGCTGCTTTTGAAAACGTTTTTTTCGCTCCTCATCATTTTCTCGTTGGGCTTGATTTCTTCTTCTTGGGCTGCTGAGAAGCGCCCATCACCACTGGTTTTTGGTGATCAACCCCAAGTCTGCAAACAATTCATTAAAGATTACGACTTCACTACGCAACGCTTAAAAAATCCCGTGCAATGGCAATTGGTGCCGCAACGTTTATTGGAAAATCCCAAAGAAGACTATGGCTGGTATTTTTATAAAACACTGAAAATCCATAGTGATGAAGGTGAAAAAACCGCAGTGTTCTATAAAAGAATTTTTAAGTTGAAAGGCATTCGTCAAGCAACTGTCATTAATTTTGATGCCGACTCTAACGTTCCGCCTTTATCCGACAAAGATCCAATTAAAGATGATTATTTTTTCCATGGAATCTGGTCAGACTTAGAGTATTTTTTTTCCGATAGTAAAAACTATAGTGATGCTTGGCCTGGTGTAATTTTGCTAGATCCCATGCCTGAGTATAAGAAGAAGCTATTTTTACCAGGAAGTAAAAAAGATCTTTACCTCATAAACAAAGAAGCCTATTTGTTTATTACTAATGAATTTTCTCCTTGGGAACAGCGCTATTATCTGTTGTTAAAATTTTCCAGAAAAAAAGCCTATGGTATCGGCGCTTCAGAGGTTTGCCATATTCAATTACGCTAAAAGCACTTACGCTTAGGGTTCACTTATGAAATCTTTTCTACTCGACTTAAAAAAATCATTAGCGCCTTTCGTTAGAACAATACCGCGCATATTGATTACTGTATCTCTGCTATTCATCTTCTCCTGCTCAGCTGTGAATTACAGCGGTTTTTGTTGGAGTCAGAAACGCTATTTATCTGATCAAGAAAAGATAAATTTCGTAGTTGATCATGTTTTACAACGGTATCGACCACAAGTAGAAATATATGAAATGATTGATGATAAAAAGCTACTTCTTTCTAGAAAAGATATTCCTAATAATTTAATTCTTTATCAGAGTAAAAAAGATTTTTTTGGTTCTAACAAAAATTGTTGTGAAGTCAAAAAAACCCTAGATAAGTCAATTGATTTAAATGATGGTGAGCCAGGTGAGATATCTTTTTTCCATAGGATATCTGGTACAGTTTCAGATCTTGTTCACTTAAAGTACCTGGTTAGATACAAGGATAGTGATGGAGATATTGTAAGTGTGTTGCACCATACTTCCATAGCAGTTTCCAGCTGTTCAAGCATACCTAATTTAATTAATGACTAAATTTATTAGCTATTTAAAGGAGAAAGTAAAATGAGTGAAGCAATAGTTGGACTAACAGCGGCGCAAGTCACCAACTTGTATTTATACGGCCAAATCACTAAACCATCAGATTTAACTAGTACAGCATTCATTCGTTCAGCTGACACAATAAAGAAAAATGTTATCGTTGATGCGCAAGATTATATGACCAATGGCCCGGGTCGGTTTGCTTCACCCGCATTTTTTGACATTATTCAACGATTTTTTCTTATGTTGGTGCAGGGCTTCCTAAAAATAGAAGTTATACAGAAGCAGAACTAAGGCCTTTATTAGGCACCCATGAAGCTTTTATTACTCAACGACAATGGGCGTATGCTGATACTAAGAATGATTATGCGGAGCGAGTTTATATTTGGAATTCCACTGCTGCTGAAATTTCGGATCAAGCAGTATTCGTAGTTAGCGCTAATGGTGAAAGATCCATTAAGAATTTTTCCATCATTCCCTACTCAAATGACGGTACAGATAATTTCGATTTTTCATCCGCTGATAGTGTTGCAAAAATAGGGAATTCCCTGCTGGGATTGGAGGCAACAATTGATCCTTCAGGTATTGGAAGGAAAGTTATTTTTGAATTTACTAAGATTACAAGCAACAGAACCTACACCTACGCCGATTACCAAGCCGATGCTGCTCGCGCTGTATTACCTAATCCTTTATTGCTGCTCGATTTGCAAGGAGAGATTTTATCTCTAACAGATCGATTATTTTCCAATGGCCCAACGCAAGCTTTATATCAAGGCAAACCCATTTTATACGGCACTAACACAAATGATTATCTTACGGGAGAATTATCTGCTGCGGGCGTTGATCTTGCTGATCACAGGCAGCTCTGGCAATACGTCGATAATGGAATTGTTTACGTTACTGGAGCAGGTGATGATTTTATTCAAGGTACGGGACAAGCCGATATTTTAATCGGAGGAACAGGCAATGATAATTTAAACGGCGGCGCCGGCAATGACAAACTCATCGGCGGCACGGGTTTTGATCATTATATTTTCTCCGGCACTTTTGGCAACGATACCCTCATAGATCGCGATGGAAATATTAATATCAATGGATCGTTAGCTTCCGGCGGTAAAGAGATAGAAAAAAATTCTCCCGTTTACCAATCGGCTGATGGTTCTTTAATTTATGTGCGCCTTGGCAATGGGTTGCGCATCCTGCAAACAGGCACAAGCAACACCATTAATATCCAAAATTGGTCGCAATATAATTTAGGTATTTTCTTAGAGGATACACAAGATGACCCTAAAGACCCGGACCCTAAAGATCCAGATCCGAATTCAGATTCAAGCTCGAATTCAAACGCAGATCAACCGCCCATTGATCCTGTCCGTGATGACTTTCAAAATGCTAAAAATACCGCAAGTCCACTGGTTTTAGATTTAAACGGTGATGGCGTAAAAACATTAGCGTTAAATACAAATATCTATTTTGATCACGACAATAATG
>JAHFSE010000159.1 GCA_023265895.1 Gammaproteobacteria bacterium | reverse complement strand
TAAGCACTGATGTTCGATACACTGGGAATATTTCGCGCCAGCTCCGCAAGATAAACAAAACCGCCCACTTCTTCGACCACCCCTAAGTGGGTGAGATATTCATTCACTGTCACTACGTCAATGGCTTTATTTTCCGAAGCCAATTGTGCGATGGCATTAAATAAATGCCGATGCTCACTGCGGTAAAAATCCACAGCGGAGACTTTCACCGCTACATCATCCCATACTGAAGGATTCATCAGCATGCCACCCAACACAGCTTGTTCAGCTTCAATGGAATGAGGTGGAATTTTAAGCGACAAAGTCGCGCGATCATCGACTAATAATTCGGTCATAAAAAAACCAATTGCAATGCGAATAGAGAAAGGTAGGTTCTTGCCTAATGTAGAGAGGTAGAGCAGAAGAGTAAATAAAAACCTCGGGGCGGCGCAATGAAGCTTGAATCGTATATTTACGTCCACCCCCTTCAGTAGATTCCCCCGCGTTTACGCGGGGGAATCTACGCTTAAAATTCACCAAATCGGGTTATGCGACGATTACACGAGAATTTAAAATTTTGGAATTAAGTTTTTACGACGAGGTAAGTTATTATTTTGTATGGTAGCGGGGGCTGGATTTGAACCAACGACCTTCGGGTTATGAGCCCGACGAGCTACCAGGCTGCTCCACCCCGCAATCAAGACCTGAAGAAAGGGAAACCCCTCAAACATGCAGGGCGCAGATATTAAGTAGATTCACTGCCAATGTCAACGAAACAAGTTGGTCTTCCGAAATCTCCCCCCTATAATGCAATGCGCTTCTTTCGTTCAGCAAATAGGCAAGACTGATGATTCGGCAGAAAATATTTTTAGGGTGGAGTCTGGCACTGATCGTTTTTTCGCTGAGTAATGCCGCATTAGCAGCGCCATTACGTATTCTAACAACCATTCCACCACTGGCATTCATCGCCCATGATATTGCTGGTGATGCAGTGATTGTTGAAATATTACTCCCTCGCGGCGGCAGCCCTCACCATTACCAATTAAAACCCTCGGATCGAATTAAAATAGCGCAAGCTGATTTAATCCTTTGGTTAGGCAAGGATGCTGAATCCTATTTAAGCGCAACATTGTCAGATGCTGCTCTGCGTAAAAAAACGTTGGCGGTATTAGATACGCCGAAAGTAAAATCTCTACTGCATATGGAGCCAACATTAGACATTCATTTTTGGCTAGCACCCCATATCATGAATTTATTTGCTCAAAGATTAGCGGAACAGCTCGCTCAACAAAATTTAGCTCAAGCACCATTATTTAGACAACGCGCCCGTCAGTTCAATCAGCAAATTACTTTACTAGCAAAACAAAAAAATTCACTGCCTATCATTGAAGTAGCAGATGCTTTTGGCTATTTGCATCGCGCCTTAGGCATACAACCCTTATTGATTTTAAACAACCACGAAGACAGAACGCCTTCATTACAACAACGTTTTCAATTACAACAACAAATTCAACGATACCCAAATACCTGTATTATTATCACACCGGAAATCACAGAAACCATTGCGCGCCAAATAATCAATAGTACAATGCCCGTTATTTTACGCTTAGATCCCTTAGGATATGATTATTTATCAAATACCCATACTTTTCAGTATCTAGACTTTTTTCAGCAGTTGGCAAAAAATTATTTGCGCTGCTCTCATTAATTGAGTTTTTATTATGACAGCAGCTTCTGACTTTCGTGATCCCATTATTTTAGTCGATGGCTCTTCTTATTTATATCGCGCCTATCATGCCTTACCACAATTAACCACTGCAAGTGGTCAACCCACTGGAGCCATTAAAGGCGTGTTATCGATGCTACGCAAATTAATTGCGGATCATCAACCGTCACACATGGCGGTGGTCTTTGATGCCAAGGGTAAAAATTTCCGTCACGAAAAATATCCGCTCTATAAAGCGCAGCGCCCACCCATGCCCGATATTTTACAGCAACAAATTACACCGCTGCATAATATTATTCGCGCCCTTGGATTGCCGTTGTTAGTTATTGATGGTGTCGAAGCGGATGATGTGATCGGTACTTTGGCACATCAAGCGCAGAGCAGAAATTTGCACACGATGATCGCCACTGGTGATAAAGATTTTGCCCAAGTGGTGAATCCTTATATCACGTTGTTAAATACCATGAATGACACTCGCATGGACGAAGCGGGCGTCAAAGAAAAATTTGGTATTCCACCCAATTTAATCATAGATCTACTCGCATTAATGGGTGATAAAGTAGATAACGTACCTGGGGTGCCAGGCATTGGCGAAAAAAGTGCGCTGCAATTATTACAACACATAGGCGGTATCGATCAACTCTATGAGCGTATTGATGAAGTAGGAAAATTACCTTTACGTGGCAGTGATGCTTGGATGAAAAAGCTTAAAGCGCACGAAGCCGAAGCACGACTGGCAAAGGAATTAGTCACCATTCGACTGGATGTCGAGTTACCTATTTCATTGGATGAATTACATATTCAAGCAGAAGATGTCGACGCGTTAAAAAAACTGTATCACGATTTAGAATTTAAAACTTGGCTGCACGAATTAGACAAAAAAAAAGTAGCGCCTATACCAATAAAAGATCATCATAATGATTACCCAATTATTTTAACGGAAACAGATTTTCTTGCTTGGCTTGAGAAATTAACGCAAGCGGAATTATTTTCATTTGATACCGAAACCACGGGTCTTAATTACATGCAGGCAGAATTAGTGGGGGTGTCTTTTTCAGTAAAAGCCCACGAAGCTGCTTATGTTCCGTTCACTCACGATTATGAAGCAGCGCCACAGCAATTATCTCGTGATTGGGTACTCAAGCAACTCAAACCTTTACTGGAAAATCCTAACGCTAAAAAAGTGGGGCAAAATCTTAAATTCGATCAAAGTATTTTAGCGCGTTATGATATTCAATTACGAGGCATTGCCTACGATACTATGCTGGAATCTTATTTATTGAATTCCACCGCCGGCCGTCATGATATGGATAGTTTAGCGGTGCGCTATTTAGCAACAACGACGACAAGCTATGAAGATATTGCTGGCAAAGGCGTCAAACAAAAAACCTTTAATCAAATTCCACTAGAAATTGCTGGGCCTTATGCAGCAGAAGATGCTGACATAACACTGCGATTACACCAGACGCTGTGGCCTCAACTTATAGAAAACTCTAAATTACAAAATTTATTTGAGACCGTTGAGCTACCCTTACTCAGCCTACTCTCTAAAATTGAACGCCAAGGTACCTTGATCGATGCAGAGAAATTACAACAGCAAAGCGAGCAACTAGCGGAACGTTTACAAGAACTAGAGCAAGAGGCGTATGTTTTAGCAGGCGAAGCATTTAATTTAAGCTCACCCCAACAATTGGGGAAAATTTTATTCGAAAAATTGCATATTCCGGTAATACAAAAAACACCTAAAGGCGCGCCCTCAACAGCAGAACCCGTCTTGCAAGAATTAGCGCTGGATTATCCTTTACCTAAATTATTATTAGAACATCGCAGTTTGAATAAATTAAAATCGACTTATACCGATAAATTACCAGAACAGATAGATCCACAAACTCATCGTATTCATACTTCTTATCATCAAGCAATCACCGCAACAGGCCGACTGTCTTCCACTGATCCTAATTTACAAAATATTCCCATTCGCACCTTAGAGGGCCGTCGTATTCGGCAAGCCTTTATTGCGCCGAAAAACTGCAAAATTATTGCGGCAGATTATTCGCAAATTGAATTACGTATTATGGCGCATTTATCAGAAGATGCAGGACTTATTCATGCATTTGAACATAATCAGGATGTGCATCGCGCCACTGCAGCAGAGGTATTTTCTACGCCGTTAGAATTAGTCAGCGCAGAACAGCGCCGTCATGCGAAAGCGATTAATTTTGGTTTAATGTATGGCATGGGCACCTTTGGCTTGAGCAAACAATTAGGCTTAAAACGTAGTGAAGCTCAAACCTATATTGATAAATATTTTGAGCGTTATCCTGGCGTTCATCAATTCATGGAGCGTATTCGAGGTTTAGCACATGAACAAGGTTTTGTGGAAACGTTATTAGGCCGACGCCTCTATTTACCGGAAATTAATGCGCGCAATAAACAACAGCAAATGGCGGCAGAACGAGCAGCGATTAATGCACCGATGCAAGGCACCGCAGCGGATATTATTAAACTGGCCATGCTACGCGTCGATCAAGAACTAACAATTCAAGGCATGCAGACGCGTATGATTATGCAAGTGCACGATGAGTTAGTAT
>JAHFSE010000158.1 GCA_023265895.1 Gammaproteobacteria bacterium | reverse complement strand
AGAATTTAATTCAAGCGATGGCGAGTTATTCAATTCCCACCAGCGGTCAAACCAGCGTAAGCAGTTTACCTACGTTAGAGCAAAATGCTTTATTACCGGTGATTGCGGCGAATTGGGTATAAGCCCGGGTTGCTTTTAATGATGGCTCTGATGAAATGTGAGATGTGTTGAATGAGTATGAATCGAAATTTATTGCAATTATTGGCCGATGGCCGTTGTTATTCGGGTTCTGAATTAGGGGTCAAATTAGGCGTGAGTCGTGCTGCTGTATGGAAACAAATTAATCAATGGATTGAATGGGGTGTGCCCATCGTTTCTGAGCAAAGTCGTGGATATCAAATTCCCGGCGGTTTGCAATTGTTGAATCATGCTGAAATTCAGTCAGCGCTACAGCCTGAAGTGCGATCTTGCATCCAGGAATTAGTGTTATTGGATAGCGTTGCCAGTACCAATGATTTTGCTAAAAGTGTTTTAGAAAATGCGCAACTTTCTGGTCAATTCATGGATCTTCATGGCTGTGTTTATTTGGCAGAAGCACAAACACAAGGGCGGGGGCGTAGTGGTCGTACTTGGGTATCGCCCTATGGCCAAAATATTTATGGCTCGTTGATTTGGCGTTTTGATCAGGGTATTGCTCAATTAGCCGGTTTAAGTTTGGTGTTAGGTTTAGCAGTATTGGAAACATTATCGGAGCTTGGTATTCAGTCTTCGCTGAAGTGGCCTAATGACGTCTTGGTCGAGGGTAAAAAAATTGCTGGTATTTTAGTGGAAACCTTTGGCGATGCTTTAGGGCCTTTTTATGTGATTATTGGTGTGGGGATGAATATTGCGTTGTCTGCCGAGCAAGGCGCCGCTATTGAGCAACCTTGGACTGCGATTAAACAGGTGATGGGTGAAAATGCAGTGCCTAATCGCAATCAAATGATGGGCCAACTGCTGAATAAAATAATCTTGTCTATGCAAAAATTTTCGCAGCAAGGTTTTACTGCTTTTCAAACGCAGTGGAATCAGCACGATGCTTTTGCTAATCAGTCCGTGACCATGTTAATGGGGCACGAAACAATTTCGGGTATTGCGCGAGGTGTTAGAGAAGATGGCGCTTTGCGCCTTCAAGTAGGTGATCTATTGCGTTATATCAGTGGGGGTGAGATGCACAGGGCTTCTTTGAGATCTCATCAGCCGTAATTTATTTCGATTTTTTTAAAACAGGAAATTTCTGCTTTACTTGCGCAGGCTTTTCGCCTATTTATATCCGGCGTTTTTCAGCGTGTTAATTTAAGTCTCTTGTCTGCTCAAATAATGCTGCGCCAATTTTGATGCTTTATGCTTTTTGAATAAAAAAGAAGCGATAGCTCTGCGGTAGCGTGCCTGTTTTATTTTATGCGCCTTACTCCTGAACAAATTACGATCATTAAATCTATTGTGCTAGAGCTTTGTGGTTCTGGTGTGACGGTGCGCCTGTTCGGTAGTCGGGTGGATGATCATAAAAAAGGTGGTGATATTGATTTATTGATTGAAAGCGCCTTGCCAATCAAAGATCAGGTCATGATGGAGTGTCAGCTTACCTCTCGACTCTATTTTGCTCTGGGTGGGTTCAAAGTTGATGTGTTGATTAAGGATGGCTCTTTCCCGCTCGCGCCAATTCACGAGCGAGCTATATCGCAAGGGATTTTTTTATGAAGAGAAAATTAGCTGCCGATGATCCTTGGAAGTTCTGATTCATGAAAAAACTTTCATTCATTGCCATTGGTTTTATTTTTGCTGTCTTTTTTTCTTGTCAGCTTTCCTTCGCAGTGGAAATTAGTGCTGCGCAAATTCAGGCGATAAAAAATATGTCGCCTGAAGAGCGGCAAGCCCTCGCCCGACAATTAGGTATTGATCCTGCGCAATTTTCGATGAGTTCATCATCGCAAGATGACAAGGCCGATGATGATCAAGCAGAGGGTCCCGCGCTTGAGTCTAGATCAATGGATGCTGCGGCAAAAAATAAACGACAAAAATCTGTTGCTAAAAAAAGTCAAAATGACCAAAACGCTGCTGATGAAGTTGTAGAGGGTTCCTCTGATTCTGCTCAGAGTATGGAAAGCGCCAAGAAGGAGAATGTAAAAAATAAGAAAGATAATTTTACCGATCAGGATTCAACGAATTCAGATGTCAATAGTGATGATGTGCAAGACGACAAGCAGGTGATAGAGCGGGATAAAAATAAAAAACCATCTAGCATGCAATTAAAACCTTTCGGTTATGATTTATTTGCTGGCGAACCCAGTACTTTTGCGCCTAACTCTAAAATTCCGGTGCCAACCAATTATCAAATTGGTCCTGGCGATACAGTGATTATTCAGCTGTACGGTAAAGAAAATGCCACTCATGAGATTAAAGTCACTCGAGAAGGGGTTTTGCAATTTCCTGGTATTGGCCCGGTGTCGGTAAATGGTTTGGATTTTGGCGCCATGCGAGATCAGATTCAGGCAGCTGTTGCTCGACAAATGATTGGAGTAAAAGCTAATGTGACCATGGGGCCGTTGCGTTCCATGCAAGTCTTTGTGTTGGGTGAAGCTTATCGTCCAGGTGCCTATACGGTCAGCGCTTTGTCGACCATGACCAATGCTTTGCTGGTCAGTGGTGGTATTAAGCGCATCGGTTCCTTGCGAGATATTCAGCTAAAACGTAATGGCAAAGTCATTACTCATTTCGACTTCTATGATTTATTGCTCCATGGTGATACTTCCGATGATCGGCGTCTATTGCCCGGCGATGTTATTTTTGTGCCGCCGGTGGGTAAGACGGTGGGGATTGCAGGAGAGGTGCAGCGGCCTGCTATCTATGAATTAAAGGGAGAGGTCTCAGTTGATCAGCTGGTGAAATTGGCGGGTGGTTTTTTAGCAACGGCCTATCCTAAGGCGGCGCGTATTGAGCGAATTAATAAATCTGGTGAGCGAACCTTTGTCGATTTAGATTTAGCTTCTGTTGCCGGTCGATCTAAGCCTTTGTTGAATGGTGATGTGTTGCAAGTGTCTCCGGTGCTGGAGCAGCTTGAAAAAACTGTATTGGTTTCTGGTTATGTTAATCGTCCCGGTGGTTTTGCTTGGCGTCCTGGTTTGCGTGTCAGTCAGGTGCTGCGTAGTGTTAAAAATCTTAAAGCCGATCCTGATTTAGATTTTGCTTGGTTGAAACGTCAATCGGGTGACAGACGGGTATTGAAATTATTGCGGATTGAGTTAGGTCAAGCGTTGGCACGACCCGGTAGTTCGGCAGATTTGCCTTTGCAGGCGCGTGATGAAATTATTGTGGTGGGTCGGTCGGAAAATCATCAGGCAGCAATTGCAGATATCGTCGATGATTTGAGTGTTCACGCGCCGATTGGTCAATATGCTAAAACAGTGACAATCAATGGTGCCGTACGATTTCCCGGTGATTATCCGTTAACAGAAAGTATGCGTCTGGCGGATCTAGTGGCTGCGTCCGGCAATTTAAATCCAGAGTCAGATCTCCTGAATGTCTTGGTTGCTTCTCATAATTCGACAACGGGTACGGTGAGCGTTAGGCGTTTTGATTTAGCGAATCCAGCGGATCAGCGCAAGCGGTTAGCTGCCAGCGATCAGGTTTTTATTTTTGGTCGGTTAGAAGACAGAAAAGAATATCTGAAAAGTTTGATTGCTACTTTGAAAAAACAAGCCACCAAAGATCAGTGGCAGCAAGTGGTGCGTGTTGAAGGTTCGGTGCGTTTCCCTGGTGAATATCCCTTGTTGCCGAATATGGCAATGCAAGATTTGGTGGAATTAGCGGGTGGTTTTGCTGAGGGTGCTTATGCGGATACTGCTGAGGTTACCCGTGATGTGGTAGTCAATAGCGACGAGCATCGAGTGATCCATGAAGAAATTAATTTGCGGGATCCTGGTGTTAAAGGTTTGGCTTATGCGTTGCAATCGAAGGATCAGTTGGTTATTAAGCAAATCTCTGCTTGGGGTAAGGTGAATTTTGTTACCGTGAGTGGTGAGTTTAAATATCCCGGTCGTTATCCGATTTCTGAGGGCGAGACTTTAAGTCAATTGGTGAAGCGAGCGGGTGGTGTGACGGATCAAGGAGATTTAGATGCAGCGGTATTTTTGCGCAAATCTTTGAAGGAAAAAGAGGATGTTTTGCTCAAAAAAATGCATGAGCGTTTGCAGGAAGATGCCAGGCGCATTGAGGCGGATGCTGTAAATCAAGCAGGGACTACAATAGCTCAAGCTAAATTAGAATCGGCGAAACTATTAAGCCAAATGAAAACAGCTGAATCTTCTGGGCGATTAGTG
>JAHFSE010000157.1:3418-4336 GCA_023265895.1 Gammaproteobacteria bacterium | reverse complement strand
GCGTTTTAGGTCCAGCAGCAGTGCCAGCAGAAGCAACCACCGTTGTCACTTCAGCAGCACAAGCATCCCCCTCGACACACACTTGTGCTGTCGGCTTTACCCTTTCTGTAATCGCTCGATCACTGAATAAAGAGCGCTGACCTAAGGGATAATCTTTGCTGGTCATCACAGCACCCTGCGCGACACCAACACACGCCACCAATAAAAAAATCGGCACTAACTTTTGCGCTAACCCCATGATATAGACCTCTTACTTAGAATAAAAACGGCGCTCATTCTAACCATTATTTTCAACTTTGTTGAGCAGTTTCTTGCAGCTGAACCTTTTGCATTAAGGTTATTGCCTGCAAACGATCGTAATAAGCAGCCTCATTAATAAAAACAGGATACACCACCGAATCACCCTGATAGGTTAAAACCTCACCAGAAAAGGTTAAAAAAAGTGGATCGCCTGGTTGCAGCGGCTGATAATCACGATCCTGCAACTGTGGGTGAATCATGCCTTGTAGTTGATTATCTTGTTGCGGAAACGGCACTTTGTCCAAAAACTCATAAGCTTCGAGCTCAACTGCCGATAATAATCCTTGGTCATAGCGCACCAAACCATCCAATGTATGCTGAACTACCTGTTGTGTTTTTTGAAAAATGTCAGCTCGTAATAAACCCTGAGGTGTTGGCCCCACTTCAATTAAAAGCCCCCCCATGCTACCCATCGAAAATAAATAAACGCTGCTTTGCCAATCACAAGGCTCATAAAAAATATGCACTTCTGGCATTTTTTGTTGTACGTAAGCAGCTACTCGACAGGTCCTCGGTAAATTATCCTGTATCACTAAGGTGATACCCATGTTACTGGTGGTCGTATGCAAATCTAAAATAAAATCAATTGATTTTTCTTGAATCCACTGCGCAATTTCT
>JAHFSE010000157.1:0-3408 GCA_023265895.1 Gammaproteobacteria bacterium | reverse complement strand
ATAATTGACACGCAGAATTTTCTAAATCACTTTGACTGAAACAACGATTTAAATCTTTTTCAAGATAACGTTTGTTATGCATAATCGCTGATGGATTTGCTAATAAGGTCTCGACTTTCAAGCCCACTCTCTGAATCGCTTCCGGCTGTTGTTGCCATTGTTTTACTAAATAAACACCGGTCAACTCATTACCGTGCGTACCGCCCACCACAAGCATTTTTTTCACTGCATTCATAAATCCATTCCGCTTTACAAGGAATATGCTGCTACTTAACTCTTTTTCGTTTCCGCCATAAAAAAACACAAGCCACTAAAGTTAATATGAGCGGCACCGCTAAAATATTAATGACTTTTAACCATAAGCCCAAATGTCGGATATCTTGATCTAGGCCATGGCGAACATCACGTAACTCTTTACGAATTTTTAATTTTTGTTTTTGAAATTTCGCTAACGCTTGTTGCTGTTGAGGCGTTAACTGAATGTCTTCCTCTGGATTATTTACTTTTTTCAATGAAGCCAATTGACGTTCAGTTTCATCTAAATGCATACGCAAAACGTGTTCTTGTTGTTTAAAGGCTTGCTCTGCCCGCACCTGTAATGCATTCACTCGATCGAAGGGACGCTCATAGTGATCTCGACTACGAATTTTAATCAGATCAGAACTACCGGAAATATAATCTAAGAAATTCGTCACTAAATCGCTATTATTTGCAAAAGGTGAGGCAACACTTTGACCAAAAAAGTCACGCACTTGCACCCACATACGATCCGTCAACAGATCGGTATCAGCAATCACCATCACATGAATGGGTTGTTTAGAATGGGCGAGATAAGGCAATGCAGTACCGTCATTATCTAACATCGGCGCTATAAAGGCGCTTTTCGCTGCACCAGCAATATCTGCCATTAACGTATAACGCTTACCGGTAGGTTTAAAATCATTTAACAAACTACCGACATCTTTCAATCCAGCCAATCGTGATTTCGGAATTAACATGGATTGCGTACTGGATTGCATCAAAGGCGTAAAGATTGTTGTTGCGCCGGCAATGGGTTGAATCATTCCAGCACTGGCTAAATTCACCTTTTCTAATTGATCCATCGCCACATGATTTTTTTGAAAACTATCCGCTGTTAAACCCAATAACGCTAAATGATATACTGGCTGAGGGCTACTTTGAACATTCACTAACAACGCATGCTGTAAATCACCCACCACTTGATTCGACGACCAACGAATCCCCCATTGTTTAAATAAAGGCGTTAATTCATTGGAGCTGCGCGGCCCAGCGTGAGGGTCTTGATCTGATTCTGCCCAAGGATCAATAAATACTAATAATCGCCCACCTCTTAATACAAATTGGTCTAATGCATATAAAGCCGACGCAGATAATTCCTTCGGGTGCACTAACAAAAGGGTTTCAATATCGGAGCTCATTTTTTTAGTTTCTAGCGGTAATTCTTGTACTTCATACAATTTTTTAATTTGAGTCAGCAGCATCCATTCAGCAGTAGGAGTTTGCTGCATCACATCAAAACCACCACTCATGGGTAAAGACGTCATTAATCCTATTTTATTCAGGTGCACATGGGTCAAGCGGTAAATCATCTGACTGATGTCATATTCAAGAAAGCTTTCACGCTCTGGACTAAAAAAAGCAATAATCTCTCGTTTACCCTGGTCATTTGTGCCCATTAAACCAAAATAAATGGGATCACTGTCTTCCGATAAAGGCACGCCTTTTAAACCCGCTTCACTTGCTTGATCTTCCGCTTCAGAAAAAGGTTCAGGATCTACTTCAATAAATTTTAATTTCCCATTGGATCGTAATGCATATTCTTTTAATAAATCACGGACGCGCTGAGCATAATTTCTTAATTCAGGAATGGTCTTAGTTTGTTGATTAGAAAAAAATAAGGTGAACTCTATTGGTTGATCAATCGATTCAATAATTTTTTCTGAGCCGTGGGATAAAGTAAATAAATGATTATCGGTTAAATCAAAACGATAAGATCGACCCCAATATTGCGCAAACCCAATTGCAATACAGCTCACCAAAGCCAATAATATCAATCCGGCTTTTGAAAATAATAACGATTTCATGAGGCATGTCCTTTTTTCAAATCAATGACAATAGCTGTTGCTAATAACCAAGCAGCAATCATGATTGCAAAAAATGAAAAATCTCTAAGATCTAACACGCCTTTGGTGATCGACGCAAAATGAGTCAGAAAACTTAAACTCGTGACACCATCAATGAACCAAGTAGGCGCCCATCCGGTAATCCAATCAAGTACGATGGGATAGCCCATCACCACCCATAAAAAACAGACAGAAACTGTTAGAATAAAAGCAATCACCTGATTAGAGGTCGCCGCAGATAAACAAGCGCCAATCGCTAAATAACCACCCGCCATACACCAACTACCTAAATAACTAGCAAAAATAACACCGTGATCGGGCGCACCCAAATAACTCACACTGAACCACACGGGGAAAGTTAACAACAGCGCTAAACCCATCAGTATCCAGGCTGCTAAAAACTTACCTAAAACCCAATGCGTCAAACTCACAGGCAATGTTATGAGCAGTTCCAAGGTGCCCGATTTACGCTCTTCTGCCCATAATCGCATGGAAACAGCAGGCACTAAAAATAAATACAGCCATGGATGAAAATTAAAAAACGGTATCAAATCAGCTTGGCCACGCTCATAAAAACCGCCGACAAAAAAAGTAAAAATGCCATTGAGCATTAAAAAAATAACAATGAACACATAGGCTAATGGCGTCGCAAAATAACTGGCCAATTCTCGCTTCAAAATAATGGATAACAATTTCATGATTTCACCTCTTGCGTCAGTCGACGAAAAACTTCATCGAGCCGCCCTTCTTCCACGGTTAATCGTTCAATCGGCCAGCGATATTGCTCCACTAATCGATTGAATATTGGCAACAAGGGAATACCGGGCTTAGGCAACAAAATCAAATTTTGACCTGTTGTATCTTGACGCTCAATTTCGGCAATTTGACTGGCTTGAGCGAGCGTGCTGTAGGCACGCACACCCGCTGCAAAACACACATGAATGGCGCCAGCATATCGAGACTGCGCGGCCAATTGCTGCGGCGTGCTATCCGCTAACAACTGACCACTCGCGATAATTATGGCACGGGAGCAAACCGCACTTACTTCTTCCAAAATATGGGTAGAAACAATAACAATTTTGTCTTTAGCTAAATGACGAATGAGTTCTCGTACCTGGTGTTTTTGATTAGGATCCAAACCATCAGTTGGCTCATCTAGAATTAATATTTTAGGATCATGCAAAATAGCTTGCGCCAAACCTACACGCCGCTTAAAGCCTTTCGATAACGTTTCGATCGGTTGATGCAATACGCCAGCAAGATC
>JAHFSE010000156.1:1974-4366 GCA_023265895.1 Gammaproteobacteria bacterium | reverse complement strand
AATTAAACGTCCTACAAATACAGTCAAATACTTGGTCATTAGAGTGTTAAGTTATAACAATGAGGAGATAGACTCTCTCATTGATGAAAAACATCTTCATAAAATTGCGATTTTTGATGCTAAAACTGATCTAGTAAAACGACCTCCGCAATCGGAATTTCTCTTTTAATATGAATTAATAGCTGAGCCGCGTAGCGGCTATTGATGGTAGGCAGGCCTTTTAAGCCTGCATTAAAGAATTCATGCATAATATTCGTCCCAGCAGGACGATTGAATAGATTGGGCAACTCTTCTTCTTGTTGCTGTTGCGATTCAATCGTCCCTACAGGACGAGATAAACCACACTCTTTGTGCAGGCCTTAAAAGGCCTGCCTACCATCAAAGACTGCTACGCAGTCAAATTATTCCTTTGTACTTTGAATCTTTCAGCGCTTAATTCATATTACACGCTTAACACCAACTTCAATCCTTCGTTGAGCGCATGAACTTGCTGAGCGTTTAACTTGCCAACCTTTTTGGTGAGAAATGCTTTATCTAGTGTAATAACCTGAGACACATTAACTACAGAGTCTCGCGTTAAATGTGAAGAGGCTTTAGATAATTTGAAGTTGCCAGGCGCATCGGCTAAACGCAGGTTAAAAGTAATAACAGCAGCAATAATGGTTTGAATTTTACTTTGATTAAATTCATTAGCAGAGACAATAACAACCGGTCGGCGGTAACCGGGTTCTGATTTTCTCGGTTCATCCAGCGAAGCCCACCAAATTTCCCCGCGCTTCATTGTTATAATTTCTCCATTACCATTTTTCATGAGGAATGGACTTGGCTTGCAAAGTAGCTAATGTTCGATCCAGTGTGGTGTCATTTTCTTTGTAGAGCGCATTGAGTTGTTCGGTAATATTTTGGTATTTATGCGCGCTAATGTACTCAGACATGGCTTGAGTAAAAAGCTGGCTACGAGAAATTCCGAGCATGTGCGCCATTCGCTCTGCTGCGTGAAAAATAGGGTTTGGAATAGAGATAGCTGTTTTCATGGCGAAAAGTATGACCAAAGTTATACCTCTGTCAAGCAAATCAAATACGCACAAAAATTCCCCTCCAGGTTCGATGCAATTTGCAGGTGTAATTCCCCTCAGGGTTTGTTAAATTATGCGCCGCGCTGCCAGCCCCTCAGATACTTGCCTTTGTGGCATATGAATTGCCTCTCAGCTGCGCTGAAATGATGAAAGAAGCAATGATTTTCACTTGTAACCCCCGAAGGAGACTGACCCATGTCATCTAAGACTAAACAGTTGTTGAAAGAGCACGAAGCCCGTTGGATTGATCTGCGTTTTACCGATACCCGTGGGAAAGAACAACACGTTACCTTCCCTGCAGCGGATGTGGACGATGACGATTTTTTTGAGATTGGAAAAATGTTTGATGGTTCCTCCATTGCTGGCTGGAAAGGCATCAATGAATCCGACATGATTTTATTACCCGATGATTCCACCGCTGTGTTGGATCCTTTTACCGATGAGCCTACTATCAATATTCGCTGTACCATCATTGAACCCAATACCATGCAAGGTTATGAACGGGATCCTCGCTCTTTGGCTTTACGCGCAGAAAATTATTTAAAATCTACCGGCATTGCTGATACTGCTTTTTTTGGTCCAGAGCCTGAATTTTTTATTTTTGACGATGTGAAATGGACCAGCGGAATTTCTGGTGCAATGTATGCCATTCATTCAGAAGAAGCTGCTTGGGTTTCCAATGCTGAATTTGAAGGCGGCAATACAGGTCACCGCCCTGGCATTAAAGGCGGATATTTCCCCGTTCCTCCCGTTGATTCTGCTCATGATTTACGTGCAGCTATGTGTAATGCTATGGAATCCATGGGATTAAAAGTAGAAGTTCACCACCATGAGGTAGCAACCGCTTGTCAAAACGAAATTGGCGTTAAGTTCAACACATTGGTTCAGAAAGCAGATGAAGTACAAGTGCTCAAATACTGCGTACACAACGTCGCTCATGCCTATGGCAAAACGGCGACCTTCATGCCTAAACCACTAGTCGGTGATAACGGCTCCGGCATGCACGTTCACCAATCACTGTCTAAAAATGGCGTGAATTTATTTTCTGGCGATGCTTATGCAGGCTTGTCTGAAACCGCATTATTCTACATCGGCGGCATCATTAAACATGCCCGCGCATTGAATGCATTCACCAATCCAGGCACTAACTCTTACAAGCGTTTAGTCCCTGGTTTTGAAGCACCGGTAATGCTGGCTTACTCAGCACGCAATCGTTCTGCTTCTATTCGTATTCCTTTCGTACACAGTCCAAAAGCCCGTCGTATTGAAGTGCGTTTCCCGGATCCTATTGCTAATCCTTACTTAGCTTTTGCCGC
>JAHFSE010000156.1:0-1964 GCA_023265895.1 Gammaproteobacteria bacterium | reverse complement strand
AGAAAAGTCCTACTGTAGCTTCCTCGTTGGAACAAGCTTTGGATGCTTTAGAAGCTGACAGTGCATTCCTAAAACAAGGCGGCGTCTTCACCGAAGACATGTTAGGCGGTTATATTGAATTAAAACGCAAAGAAGTTGAGCGTTTAAATATGACAACCCATCCCGTTGAGTTTGAAATGTATTACTCTTGCTAACTCCCCCTACCCCCTCTTTAACAAAGAGGGGGAGCTAACAAAAAGGCCTCATCAGAGGCCTTTTTTTATGCTAGCGTTAGAGAAGGTATTGATCACTTTTTTATTCAGGACTCATGCGCCCTATGAATGTCATTGTTAGATTTCTCATGTTACTCCTACTGCTTGTGACAACCCACGCAACTCAGGCTGAGGACACCTATCAATGGAAAACAGCTAACGGCACCACAGCCTTCTCAGATAAGCCTTTATCAAACACCGCCACCAAAATTAAAATACCCTCACCCACCCTTGTGACACTACCACACACCACATCAAAAGAGATCACAACAACAAACGAACAAATTTCTGAGGCCTATCAATCCATTCGAATGATAACGCCTGAAACAGGCACTTATTTTAGTGTTCCACCCACATCACTTTTATTATCTGCTGAAGTAATCCCAAACTTACAAGTAGGCGACCAAATGATATTCACGCAAGACGGTGCAGCCTTTCCAGTGCAGAATGGCACTTCTTATACTGTGACGAATTTGGAGCGCGGCACCCACATTTATCAGGCACACATTATCAACGCAGCAGGCAAAATAATGATGAGCAGCGACACAGTGACGATTGAAATACACCAACCGACAATTACCCAATCATCACCCAAAAAATAATTTGCGAGCACTAAAAGAGTGCTTTTCAAAGCCAGATGCCTCAAAATAATCCCACTCACCACTGAAGTATCGATACCTCGCCCTCATGAATCATGCCGATACCCTGGCGTATTTATTGCAGTTTTTGGTCTCGCAAATCAGTCCTTTTGAATTCAATCGCTATATATTCTATGACCCAAACCCAGGCTAATCCATTTCTGACATTGCTGGATAATTTATCCACAGCAGTATTTTTGTTGGATGCACAATTGCAAATTCTTTATATGAACGCCGCAGCCAATAGTTTGTTAGCCATTCGAGCCACCCGCCTAACTGATTTTCCCATGGATTCGTTATTCCCTAACGATGTGGAATCCATTGTCACTTTAAAAAAAGCCCTCTATGAAGGCCGGGTCTATACCAAACGTGAAGCGCATTTACAAATTAAAGACAACGATGCACTGCTCATTGATTTTACTGTGACACCCCTGATCATTACCTTGTCATCACTCAAACCACACTCAACCTCCGCATTACTCATTGAGATTCAACCACTCGATCGTTTTATTAAAATCAGCCGTGAAGAATCTAACCTCAATACTCAGCAAGCAGCACGGGCGCTGGTAAAAGGCGTTGCACACGAAGTCAAAAATCCATTAGGCGGTATTCGCGGTGCAGCGCAATTATTGTCTAAACAATTAATGGGTAGCGAATTAGAAGATTACACATCGGTCATCATTAATGAAGTGGATCGACTGCGTAATTTAGTGGACCGCATGTTAGGCCCCAAAGGCTTGCCTAAAATGACGCAAATTAATATTCACGAAATATTGGAGCATGTACGCCACATTGTCGATGTTGAATCTGAACACAATTTAAAATTTATTCGTGATTACGATGTCAGTTTACCGGACATTCTTATTGACCGAGATCAACTGATTCAAGCTTTATTAAATATCGTCCGCAATGCCATGCAAGCATTATTAGAAACGCAAATTTCTGTGCCTTATATCGAAATAAAAACGCGCATTTTATTTCAAACAACCATCGGGAATCGCCACCATAGAAAAGTAATCTCTATCACCATTACAGATAACGGACCCGGTATTCCAGACGCTATTGCTTCAACACT
>JAHFSE010000032.1 GCA_023265895.1 Gammaproteobacteria bacterium | reverse complement strand
AAAATTCTGGCTAATTCAAAAGGTTTTATGATCGATATTTTTTCTACTTTTTTACAACCGCTAGAAAATGCTTTAGGCACCCACTCTAGTTACAGCGTAGGAAAATCTCACTCCATACAAAACGATCAAAAATATAAGGCTCGCATGCAAGCCGTACAATTTACCTTAGATAATGATGATGGCGCTCGAACTCGCCACTACGACCAAGCAGATATTATTATTATTGGCGTTTCAAGATGTGGAAAAACACCCACTTGTCTTTATCTTGCATTACAGTATGGGATTCAAGCGGCAAACTATCCTTTAACGGAAGAAGATTTAGATGACGGCACCTTACCGAAATCTTTACGCCCGCATAAAAATAAATTATTTGGCCTCACCATTGATCCCGATCGACTGGCAGCCATTCGCCACGAGCGCAAGCCCAACAGCCGCTATGCATCTGCTCGCCAATGTGAAGAAGATGTTCGCGGCGCAGAATCTCTTTACAACAAGGAAAGTATTCCTTTTTTAAATAGCACCCATTTATCGGTAGAAGAAATTTCAACCCGATTAATTGCTGTGTTAGGCATTGATCGAGACGATTAACATGCTTTGCTTACCGCTGATTTATCACGCCAATAATGCAGACTTATTTCAATCCATCCGCCACTGGCCTTATCCGCTTTGGCTTGATTCCTGTCATGATCAAGGCACACAAGGTCGTTACGATATTCTCACGGCACAACCTGAAAATTATTTTTCTTCTTCTATTGCACCAGATAATTTAACAGAGATAATTAATAAACATTTATTAATTCACTACAAAGTTTATTTTTCTCATCAAGCTGAACTAGATTCAGCTATTCCCATGCCAGGATTATTTGGTTACCTCAGCTATGAAGCAAATCACTCTGCTGAAAAAATTGACGTCCATAAAGATAAAAATATTACTTTACCCATATTATTCTTGGGTTTTTACCCTTGGTGTATCGTAGTGGATCACCAACAACAAAAAACTTGGCTAGCCAGTTTATTAAACCAAGATATAACGCAAGAAATATTTAAACAGATCACTAATGCTAATATCTCATCACAACTTGATCACGAGATTCCGTTCTGTATCACAGAACAATATCAGTCTAATTTAACTCAAAATGAATATTTTTCTGCTTTTCATAAAATTCAAAACTATCTGTATCAAGGCGACTGTTATCAAGTGAATTTCGCTCAACGTTTTCAAGCAAGCTATCAAGGCGACCCTTTTATTGCTTATCAACGCAATAGAAAAGTAATGCCTGCACCCTACTCAGCTTTTCTGCAATTACCCGAAGGGTGTATTTTGTGTCACTCGCCAGAACATTTTATTCGAGTGAATGACCAATGCGTGGAAACCTCCCCCATTAAAGGCACCGCAGCAAAACAAATGAATGAGCAGGCTGACCAATTAGCGCAACAACAATTATTAGACAGTGAAAAAAATCATGCAGAAAATTTAATGATTGTAGATTTGCTCAGAAATGATTTAGGTAAAGTTTGCGAAATTGGTAGCGTGCAAGTAGAAACTTTATGCGAATTAAAAACTTTCAGCCACGTCCATCATTTAATCAGTACCATTACTGGAAAATTAGCTAGGAATATTTCGCCCTTAGATTTATTACAGGCCTGTTTCCCTGGGGGCTCCATTACTGGCGCCCCCAAACATCGAGCGATGGAAATCATTAATGAACTAGAGCCGCATCGCAGATCCATTTATTGCGGCAGCATGATTCACTTAGGTATTAATCATCGCTTAGATTCAAATATTATGATTCGCACTCAAGTGACCCATGAAGGAAAAATATACGCTTGGGCCGGCGGTGGAATTGTCGCCGACTCCCAAGCGGAAGAGGAATATGAAGAGAGTTTCGTTAAAGTTCGCCCCTTGCTAATTTAACGTGGACTTGATGTAAATCAACACCTATAGAATTTCTTTCCAGTTTCTTTGCAACGTGGCAAGTGGTGCCAGAACCCATAAAAGGATCAAGCACCCAATCTCCGACTTGAGTAAATAATTGAATAAACCATTCAGGTAATGCAGCGGGGAAAGCAGCGCTATGTTGTTTATTGGTACATTCAGTAGCGAGGTGTAAAACATTGGTTGGATAAGCTTGCGCCCGACCCAGCCAATTGGTTACTTTTTTACTAAAACCACTTTGTGCCTTGGAAGTATCACGATGTCGATCAACATCGCTTAAATATTTTAATCGGCGTTTAGACCAATCCCCCATCGGAATTTTGACTGCATCTTGATACATTACAAATTGTCTTTGTTTATTAAATTGCAAACAACGTTCCCATGAATCACGAAATCGATTAGGCCATTTTCCGGGATAGGCATTTTTCTTATGCCAAATAAATTCTTCCGTCCACAACCAACCTTGTTTACGTAAAGCTAAAATCAGCTCTAATACATAAGTATGTCGCTCACCTTCCACGACTTTTTCTTTAATATTTAAAATAAAAGTACCGGTGGGTTTTAATACACGCAAAAATTGCGCAGCTCTTGGCAAAAACCATTCAACATAGCGCTCAGGCAAAATTCCACCATAGGTATTTTTTCGACTATCTGCATAAGGTGGAGAAGTCATAATTAAATCAATCGATGAATCGGGTAGTTGTTCAAGCACATCCAAACAATCACCCTGATAAAAACGCATTTCTGATTCAGAATTTTTTAAATGCGTTTGCTCTGAAAGAATCATAAACATTGCTTCGGTTTAGGCAGTCCTGCAATGCGTGCAGCGACCTTCAAGGGTTGAGCAGAAAATAATTGTGTTATATAAAGCGTGGAAGCTTGCATATCTCCTAACTGCTGACGAATTAATTTTGCCCATACACGCATATTAGGAATTAATTCGTAGGTTTGATAGAAAATACGAAGCCCCTCAATAATAATCCAATGCTCTGGTGTTAATTGAATCTGTTCTTGAGCTGCGATCATTTCCGCTAGTTCAGGCGTCCACTGAGTGATATCGGTTAAATAACCGTTTCGATCAAACATCACCAAGTTTGCACACAGGCGTATTGCACGACTAAATCTACCCACTGTTCATCGCTCAGCACCCTTATTTCAGGCATTAAAGTGGATAGCTCTAAACCTCTCGCCTGAATATCTAACGATAAGGCATAAATTGTTTGACCCGCCTGATTTGCTTGTTGCAACCAAACATTCATTGGATGTCTGGTTTGTGCGGCATAGACAGTATCATCCAAAAATAATAAGCCATCTCCAGACAACGCATATTTCAACCAATTAGGCTGTATCCCATCATCCTTGTGAAGGATTTTTTGGATCATGTGTAACATGTCAAAATCCGATATTAAATATTAATAGGTAAAAATTGCCTGCTGAATACGCATTAAATTTTGGATCTCAGCGGTAGAAATAATTTCAGCTGACATGACCAATTGATCTAACTGCAAGCTTCGCTGCGATATAGAAGATTCACAGAGATAAATTCGATCAATATCATATAAAGGTAAAGCTTGCCAGGAAGCACTTAAATTTCTTCCATGCAATAATTTCGGTTGTTGATTTTTCAATAATTGATAAACACCATCGCTCATAAATAAAACTGAAATGGTTTGATGAAACGCAGCAGCCACTAATACTGCGTCTAATGCATCCTTAGCCAGTGCAGAAAAAGGTGTGCAGCGAATAATAAACAAAAAAGATTTTATAGTTGTATGCATCATCTCTCTCTAGTGGAAAGTCAGCAAACGATCACTCTCGATCGTATCAGAAATTAATTGACCCAATCCCGCAATTTCAAATCCAGCAAGAATAGGCTGCACTACACCACGTCGCATACCTGCAGTAACACAACACCATAAAGCAATTTTATGGTGTTGTGAAAAAGCTACCCACCGCTGCGCAATCGGATCATCTTCTGGCAATGACTCAGCTAAAACATGAGCTAACGCTACTGCTTCATTTGAAAAAAATACGCCGATGATTTGATGCTGCTGGCGCACCGCAGCTTCAGCAAACCGTAACGCAGTCTGTACTGCATGTGTAGTATTAGGGCTAGATAAAACATGTAAAACAAATTTCATAATCAATCACCACTGAAACAGGCTCTAAAGTACCCTTTTTATAAATACTGAATCATCCCTATTAATGGTCGATAAAACCTAACAAGAGAAGAAGGTCGAGTCCAGAAAAATTAGGACATCTAAACCATTCACCAAAGGTATCGTTATAAAATTCTTTGCCTTCTAATTCAGTTACGGTATCATGCGCCAGCCTTTTATATAAGGAGGGGTGGCAGAGCGGTTGAATGCACCGGTCTTGAAAACCGGCAGGGGCGTAAGCCTCTCCAGGGTTCAAATCCCTGCCCCTCCGCCATATCCTGCAATGGGTTTTGGTGGGTAACCCCTTCACGCCAGGGGTATTTTTTGGCACTTTTAAAGATGAAGTCGCCTGCGTTCTATGGATTGGAGCAAAAAAAAGTTTTCTTTGCGTAAAGCTCGACGGATTGAAAAACTAATGACAAGAATGGTCTAACTAGCTATCTGCGGAGCGTTCTGACGGTGATAAAAGTACTACTCGTTGACGACCATGACCTCGTAAGATCAGGCATTTCTCGCATGTTGTCTGATGTTGAAGGCATTCAAGTTGTTGGAGAAGCTTCCAGTGGAGAGGCCGCTATTAAGCTCGTGAAGGAACTCTCTCCTCACGTTGTGCTCATGGATGTCAAAATGCCTGGCATTGGCGGATTAGAAACTACCCGAAAGCTCGTGCGCATTTATCCAGAACTTAAAATTATCGCTCTCACAGTTTGTGAAGAAGAACCTTTCCCATCGCGATTACTACAAGCTGGTGCCGCAGGTTACCTAACCAAGGGCGCAGCTTTGTCAGAAATGGTAAAGGCGATCCATGTGGCTCACGCAGGCCAACGTTATGTCAGCTCAGAGATTGCTCAACAACTGGCACTTAAATCCTTTGGTCATGATGCAACTCAATGCCCTTTTGATGGATTAGCAGAGAGAGAACTGCAAGTCGCCATGATGATAGTCAACTGTCATAAGGTGCAAGATATTGCAGATAAACTATTTCTAAGCCCAAAAACGGTGAACAGTTATCGTTACCGTATTTTCACTAAGCTAGGCATTGAAAGCGATGTGGAACTCGCACTGCTGGCTGTACGCCACGGGATGCTGGACGCAGAAACTACGGTTTAACCCAAGCTTTTAATGCCTGCCTTAGATGATCTAATGCGCTATCCCAATCGTTTACTTGAGACTGACGAAATAATCGCGCGCTTGAATACCAAGGACTGTCCTCTCGATCTAACAACCAGCGCCAGTCGGGTATAAAGGGCAATAAAATCCAAACCGGCTTGCCTAATGCACCCGCCAAATGAGCAACGGAAGTATCCACTGAAATCACCAAGTCCATGTGAGACAGTAATGCCGCAGTATCTGAAAAATTGCAAAGCTCAGGACCAAAATGATAAATATTGGATCGATGATTTAAGGTCATTTGGTCTTCCGGACGAACTTCTTTTTGCAAACTATATAATGCAAAATCCTCCGACAATACCGATAGAAGCTTAACCAATGGCAAAGATCGCTCAGCATCATCGCGATGTATTTTTCCGCCAGACCAAACCAAACCAAGCCGTTTATTTTTTGAATGACCTAACTGTTTTTTCCAAATATTAGCTTTTTGCTGATTTGTCATTAGATAAGGAATGGATGCTGGAACTGTTGCCAATGTTGTTTTAAACACCATCGGCAAACTCAATAGTGAGCAATGGTAATCACACACGGGCAACATCTGTCCCTTAATGATCACTTGATGAATGCCCACCAGAGAGTCTTCTAACAGCGACTGCAATTCAGCTTGTACCTCTAAAAATACCTTTGCTCCCAGATGGGCAACCAATGCAGCATAACGACAAAATTGCAACGTATCACCAAGCCCTTGCTCTGCATGTAATAAAATTGTTTTACCTTGCAACTCTTCTTTCCCTGACCAAACAGGTTGAGTAAAATGACGTTGTAAATTTTTTTGATGCTGCCAGCGCCATTCGTACTGAATCCATCCCTGCTCAAAATCACCTAATAATAATCGGCAAATCGCTTGATTCCATTGCGCACTGGCATACGTCGGCTGAAGATCAATAGCACGTTGATAAAGATGAATTGCGTCTTGTACACGATTTAATTTTCTTAAAATAATCCCTGCATTATTATAGGCAACTAAATAATTCGGTTGCATGCGAATAGCTTTATAATAACTTTCTAGCGCTTCAGGCAATCGACCTAGCGCTTGCAAGACAAATCCATAATTATAATAAACGCTCGCAGCATCTGAATATTGCTCAGGCGTCTGTCCATAACTAATTAAAGTCGCTGCTAATTGTTCAGCTAATTTTTTTAATGCCACGATACGATATTCATATACTTTTTCAAAGTCTGGCTTTAATTGAATTACTCGATCGTAATTTAATACAGCCTCAGCCCAACGTTGCTGTAATCGGTATGCATGGCCTAAATTTAGATAACCAATAACATAAAACGGATTTAAATCGACCGCCTGACTTAAAAAATAGATCGCCTGCTCGTGATGAGATTGCTTGAGCGCAATCACACCCAATAAATGCGTCGCAGCAAAAAACCTCGGGTTCTCTTTTAAAAGAGCATGGCAGGCAGTTGTTGCTTCTAGCAAATTATTTTTTTGATAATGCTGTATGGCTTGTTGAAAGGCTAACTCATCCTGAACAGAATTTTTTGATTCAACGGGCAATAGCATTAATTTTTCTGGTTGCGCTAGCGCAGATTTTAGATGCGCTAAAATACCATTCCAATCGTCTAATTGAAGCTGTCGCCATAATTTCATACCAGGATACCAAGGACTATCCTCTCGATCTAACAACCAACGCCAATCAGGTACAAAGGGCAATAACACCCAAACGGGCTTTCCCAATGCACCCGCCAAATGAGCAACGGAAGTATCCACTGAAATAATTAAATCCATTTGCGTGATCAATGCAGCAGTGTCGGAAAAATCTATCAGCGATGCACTAAAGTCTGCGACATCCGGCCGAGCATTAAGCGTGATTTGATCTTCAGCACGCACCTGCTTCTGCAAACTATAAAGCTGAGCTTCAGCAGGCATCACTTGTAGTAACCTTATTAAAGGTAAAGATCGGTTCTTATCATTTTTATGAGTTGGACTGCCAGACCAAACCAAACCAATTCTAAATCCTTGTTTAACACCTAATCGAGATTTCCAATGAGCAATTTTTTCCAAATTCGCAAACAAATAAGGTATCTGAGCAGGAATGGTGTTTATCTCTGTTTCAAAAACTAACGGTAAACTTAATAACGGACATTGATAATCGAATTCAGGCAATGGCTGACCTTTCTCAATTATTTTTTCAATGCCATTCAAACTGCTCAATAAAGAGTTAAGCGCTGGAGAAATTTCTAATATTATTTTAGCGCCACGCTGAGCTAATAATGGCAGATAACGACAAAATTGTAAGGTATCCCCAAAACCCTGTTCGGTATAAATTAGAATAGTCTTATTGCAAATATCTTCTGCACCCAACCAGAGTGATTGAGTAAATTGACGTCCAGGAGATTCAGGCCTTCTCCAACGCCATTCATATTCTTGCCAACCGTGAATAAAATCTCCATTTAATAAGCAAGAAATACTTTTATTCCAATGTGCATCAACGTAATTCGGATTAAAATGTAAGGCTTTATCATAACAAGCCAAAGCATTTTCTATGCGTTTTAAATCGTATAATACAACGCCCATATTATAATAAATATTTGCAGCATTAGGTTTTAGTTCAAGCGCACGCTGATGACTGGCAAGCGCTTCATCAAAGCGTCGCAAATCTCGTAAGGCATTGCCACGATTACTATAAGCATCAGCGAATTGTGGATTTAATTCAATCGCTCGATTATAACTGAGGAGCGCGTCTTCTAAGCGCCCAGATTCCCTTAACACAGCGCCACGATTACTATAGGCAGAAAAAAATCCAGGATATAATTCGATAGCGCGATCATAGCTCGCAATGGCAGCGTCTAGTTGCTTTAAATCACGGAGAATATTACCGCGAAGATTATAATGATCTGCATGATTAGGTTGTAACTGAATCGCTTGATCGTAATCTGCTAACGCTTCCTTCAGACGCTTCATCGCTTTCAGTACATGACCACGATTGCTATAAAATACTGCGCTGTCCGGCTTTAACTCAATAGCACGATTATAATCTGCTAAAGCTTCATCAAAACGATTCCATTCTTTAAATAAATTACCTCGATTACTATAAACGTCAGCAACGGTAGGGTTCAGTTCTATCGCACGATTATAATTGGTTAAAGAGGCCTCCAATCGATGGAGTTTTTTTAAGACAACACCCAAATTAGCATAGGCTGCTGCAAAATCAGGCCGCAACGCAACGGCATGATGATAACTGACTAACGCTTCTTCTAAACGCTTCTGTTCATGTAAGAACAGTGCTCGCCGATAATGGGCTTCAAAAAAATTAAAATCGATGACAATGGCCTGATCGTAGCAATTTAAAGCTTGATCAAACAGCCCCTGCTTCTGCAATAACACAGCTTGCTGGAAAAGCACGAGTATTGCTTTTTGCTCGCCAGTCACGGAATTCGTTATGCGAGGGAAATTTTGTGTCATAACAGTATCTACATCTGGAAGAAAAGTGTTTTAACTAGAGACAAGGATTTAAAGTTACTGTTTACTTTAGCAGACCTCTGTCTAGATACGGCAACTCCTATGGAAAAAGTACAAACACTACTCCCGCATCTCACCCTACGACCTGGGGTCTACCAATTTTTTGACGCACAACAACACATTTTATATGTGGGAAAAGCCAATCAATTAAAAAAGCGCGTTTCATCTTATTTCACCAACAAACAGGCCGGCGCAAAAACACAAGCGTTAGTGGCTAAAATTGTTTTTCTTCAGGTAATCGTTACCCATACGGAAACCGAAGCATTATTACTTGAACAAACGCTCATTAAAACTCTGACACCACCCTACAATATTTTATTACGTGATGATAAATCTTATCCTTATATTTACTTGTCCTCTCAACAAACCTATCCAAGATTAAGCTTTCATCGTGGCGCAAAACCTGAAGCCGGTGAATTATTTGGCCCCTATCCCAGCGGACTTGCCGTACGCCAATCGCTACAATTACTCCAAAAAGTATTTAAGGTGCGCCAATGCGAAGATAGTTTTTTTAGTCACCGCACCCGCCCCTGCTTAAATTACCAAATTAAACGCTGCAGTGGCCCTTGCGTTCAGCTGATCTCTGAATCCGCGTATCAAGAATCCGTCGAGCACACGCGTTTATTTTTAAAAGGGCAAAGTTTTTCATTAATTCAAAAACTAGCGGACAAAATGGAGCAAGCAGCAAAGCAACAAGCCTATGAAACCGCTGCTGATTATCGCGACCAAATTGTTGCGCTCAGACGAATACAAGAATCTCAACATGTCACCGGTAAAACAAGTGAATCACTGGATGTTATTGCAATAGAAATACACTCAACTATTTTCTGCATTCATCTATTAAAAATTCGAGACAGTCGCGTTTTAGGCGGGAAAAATTATTTAATTCGCCATCACGCCTCAACGGAAGAAGTGCTCAATGAATTTATTGGACAATATTATCTCGGCACCGCTCAGCAAGAAATTCCCGCCGGTATTATTTTACAATTTACGATTCCTGATGCCGATCTATTGACTCAAGTATTAACCGAACGAGCGCAACATAGAGTTCAATTGCAACACAAAGTGCGTGGCACTAAAGCAGCCTGGCAAAAACTGGCTCAAACCAACGCACAAAATCACTTAATCAGTCATCTAGCAACCAAAGAAAATCTCTATCAACGTTTTTTAGCCTTACAAAACTATTTTCAATTAAGCGAATTACCGCAACGTCTCGAATGCTTTGATATCAGTCATACTCAAGGACAAGCCACTTATGCGGCCTGTGTGGTCTTTGATATCAACGGCCCAGTGAAAGAACAATATCGCCGTTATAAAATAGCGGATATCACGCCTGGCGATGATTATGCTGCAATGGAACAGGCGCTCATGCGACGCTATACGCAATCGAGCCAAACAGAAATCGACAGCATATGGCCGGATATTATTTTCGTGGATGGTGGAAAAGGCCAATTAAATCGAGCTAAAGCATTACTGCATGAGCTGCAATTGGACCATATTTTATTAATCGGCATATCGAAAGGCCCAGATCGTAAACCAGGCTTGGAAAAAATATGGTCGGCACATCATACGCAACCAACACAATTACCACCAACCCATGCTGCGCTGCATCTTATTCAAGCCATTCGCGATGAGGCCCATAGGTTTGCAATTACAGGTCATCGCAATAAACGCCAACAATTAGTGCGTCATTCTCCATTAGAAAATATTCCAGGCATTGGCGCTAAACGACGCAGAACTCTACTGACTCACTTTGGTGGTTTGCAGGAACTCAAACGAGCAAGCATAGAGGATATGGCTAAATGTCCCGGCATTAGCGCTAAAATTGCTAAAATGATTTATGCTGAATTTCATGACCAGTAAGGTAAAATGAAAGCATTACTCATAACCTTCTCTATCATTAGCCGAATCGGAAAGGATCATGAATGTCTGCACTGCTCTTTCATCAAGGCCGGATTAACATCCCCAATCTACTGACGCTCATGCGTATCTTACTGATTCCTTTGTTAGTCGCTGCGTTTTACCTGCCCTATCACTGGAGCCATATTGCTGCCGGTGTTTTGTTTGCTTTGGCTGCAATTACCGATTGGTTTGATGGTTATTTAGCCCGTCGACTGGGTCAAATGACGCCCTTTGGTGCTTTCTTAGATCCTGTTGCTGATAAGCTTATCGTAGTCGTTGCTTTAGTTTTACTGGTAGAAAGTTATACCAATATCTGGATCACACTAGCAGCCTCCATCATCATTGCTCGAGAGGTTGCGGTTTCCGCCTTGCGAGAGTGGATGGCAGAATTAGGCAAGCGCGCTAGTATTGCCGTCTCCTATCTCGGCAAAATAAAGACCTGTTTACAGATGTTGGCGATTACTGGATTACTGGCTTTAAGGCCTGACATGACCCAATCACTAACACTGATGATGTGCACTGTATTAATGGTATCGGCCGTATTAACCCTTTGGTCCATGATTATTTATCTTAAAATTGCTTGGCCCTTATTTAAGTTAGACCTCCATCAAAGTCCCTCTGCTCATGATTGAACTGCGTTATCTCCGTACATTAGTTGCACTTCGTGATTGCGGCACTTTAATTGATGCAGCAGAACAAGTGCATCTCACCCAATCCGCTTTATCTCATCAAATTAAAGAGCTCGAAGACAGATTAAATTTGCCGGTCTATTTACGCAAAAGCAAACCACTCAAATTTACCTTAGCGGGTGAACGCTTACTGAGATTAGCGGATGAGATTTTGCCATTAATTAAAAGCGCAGAACGAGATTTATTTAAACTCTCTCATGGGCAAGCAGGCCGTTTGCATATTGCTATTGAATGTCACAGCTGTTTTCAATGGTTGATGCCAGCAATTGACGCTTTCCGCGAACAAGCATCAGAAGTGGATTTAGACTTAAGCAGCGGATTTTATTTTGCACCTTTACCTGCGTTAGCCCGAGGTGATTTAGATTTAGTCATTACTTCTGATCCACAACCTTTAGCTGGCTTACATTATCATCCACTCTTTAGCTATGAAATGGTGTTGGCAGTCAGCCAAAAAAATCTATTAGCTAACAAAACATTTATCGAGGCGCAAGATTTACAAGATCAAACTTTAATTACTTATCCAGTAGATCGACATAGACTGGATGTTTTTACACGCTTACTAGATCCAGCGAATATTGAACCCGCAGAAATTCGCACCGCTGAATTAACCTTCATGATGATTCAATGGGTCATCAGTAATCGCGGTGTTTGTGCCCTACCAAATTGGGCATTGGAAGAATATCGTTTACGCGAAAACTGGATGACTAAACCACTCACGGAACAAGGTATTTGGTGTACTTTATATGCAGCAATTCGCAGTGAACATCAGCAAACCCCTTATATTCAACAATTTCTTGAGGTAGCGCATAAAACTTGTTTTGCGCATTTGAAAGGCATTAAGAAATGCTAAAACCTACTTTATTTTCTTCGCAATGGCTAACGGCAAAAATAAAATTAAGGGAAACTGCGGCAATGCAATAAAACCATGATGCTGATAAAAGGCTGCTGATTGCGGATCAATTAATTTCCAACTTCTCGCCCTGCTCTTCCATTAAAGTTCTACGTAACGCCTGTTTACGCGGCCAAATCACGGTGAATTTTGCGCCACCTAATTGACTGCGATAGACACTTGCTACACCACCATGCCAATAGGCAATTCGCTTCACAATCGATAAACCCAAACCATAACCACCAGAAGATCGAGTACGACTGTCATCAAGACGAGCAAAGGGTTGAAAAACTTTTTCCCATTTATCTTTAGGAATGCCTGGACCGTCATCTTCCACATCAATGCGATACATACCACCTTCACAAGCGGAAGAAATACGAACTCGAGTTTTTGCATATTTAATCGCATTAGTCACTAGATTCTGCACAATGCGATGAATATAACGCTCTTCACATTCAGCTAAACGCCGCTCATTTTTCTCTTGACTTTCCATGTGCTCAATAATAATTGCCGTACCCAATGCTTGAGTTTCTTTGCGCACTTGCTGCAAAATGGCGTCGATATCAATAAATTTAAAATTCAGCGATGGCTTACCTTCTTCTAAAGTGGCATAGGTAAGAATTTCATCAATCAGTTTATTTAATTCTTCAATATCAGAATCAATCCCCTTGAGATAATCGCTGCGTTTATCCGCATCGGGTTCATCTTCCACCATTTCTAAACCAAAACGAATCCGCGCTACCGGTGTACGCAGCTCATGAGAAACCGCACGAGTCATTTCTCGTTGTGAATCAATTAATCGTTGGATGTGTTCAGCAAGGTCATTAAAGGTAGCGCCCAATTGACCCAAGGCATCCTGGCTATCAATCACTACACGCGCACTTAAATCACCCTTACGCATTTTAGTAACAGCAGCTTCCATTCGATGCAATCGAGTTTGTACTGGACGAATCAGTAAATACACTACACCCGTGATAATTGTTAAAAAACCACAAGCCAAAAAAGCTAAAAAAGCAGGAGTAAAATGATTAAAACGTTGACTGGCATCGAAAGCCCAGAAAAAAAATAAACCGACTAACAGCAAAGATAATAACAAACTGCTGTAGACGCGAATGAAGATAGTATTCACTCAATTCTCATATTAATAACGTTTAAAAGTGCAGCGTATTACAATAAATGTAAACACGCTGCTTATGCGCCTCTCTAAGATTGTGAAAATCTTAAGAAGCCATCATATCCTTCACGAATAAATAACCCTTACTACGCACGGTTTTAATACGACGAGGATTCATAGGATCATCACCCACCTTAGGACGAATACGCGATACTCGAACATCAATCGATCTATCTTGACCGTCGTATTCAATACCCCGCAAACGTTCGAAAATTTCTTCACGAGTCAGAATTTTTCCAGCGTTAGAAGCCAGTAACCACAATAAATCATATTCTGCGCTGGTGAGATCTACTGGCACACCCCCTAAACGCACTTCACGAGCACCATTATCAATCAGCAATTCACCAAAAATGAGTCGCTCATTCTCAGCTTCTGCTGCGCTGGCATGTTGTCCATGAATTTGATCATGCCGACGCAGTAATGCTCGAATCCGCGCAAGCAACACGCGAGGACGTACCGGTTTGGCGACATAATCATCTGCGCCCATCTCTAAACCTAGCACTTGATCCACATCATCCGTGCGTGCTGTTAGCATTAAAATAGGATTGGAATAATCTGATCGAACTTCTCGACAAACTTCCAGACCATCGGCACCAGGCAACATTACATCCAGCACCACTAAATCAGGCTGCTCCTTAATAATACGAGAAATTGCCTGATGACCATCGTTCACAACGCCTACCTGCATACCATTACTTTCTAAATAATCTTTGCTGAGCGTTGCTAATCGCTCATCATCTTCAACAATTAAAATACGAGGTTGCATTTCGCCCTGATTTGAATTTGCGCCCATACCAATTTCCATAATTCAATCTCATCACTGATTTAAAAAAACGCCCTACTCCCTACAGGCCTCAGACAGTATCACCATCCACCTATCACCTGCAAATTACGGAGAAGAAAAGAAGTAGGCAACCTAAACTCCACTCTTATTGAAGCGTAGAAGACACTCGCCTTCCTGACAAAATTTAATCAATTTTTATAATGAAGTGTTTTTATTGACCGCTTCATAGCCATGATTCAATGGCAACTACTCACACAAAATATCCCCATTATCCCAATAGAGCTGATCATAAAAAAAACTATATCTTGTGTCTCGAACTTATTTGTAAAATCATGATACACAATCTCAGTCATCCCACAGGATACCCACATTTTGTCCACAGGTTACTCATAAGTTTTATACTTGCACTTCCTAAAAAACCGCACTATCTTGTGTATTGAGCCAAGCAAATCACTATATATAGGGTTTTTACTGTTCATACAATCATCGAATCGATGTTTATTTATCCGGACTTGAACAGTCATTAACCGATTGACAGACCCTTGACTCCAAGCACTTTATGAATAATAACTGAATCTATATATTGGGCTGTATATTTTAACAGGCTAGTTTTACTCAAGGGACAAGATTTATGCAAACCACTGCCGACTACGAAGAAGCACTTACGGACACTCGAACACAACCTATTACCACCAGCTGGACAGCAACCACGCCGGGACAACTGCGCATTATTAAACGCAACGGCACCTTAGCACCCTACGAAGCCAGTAAAATTGCTGTGGCGATTACGCGAGCCTTTCTCGCAGTAGAGGGCCAAAACGCTGCAGGCTCTAACCGCATTCGAGAAACCGTTAACGCATTGGCGCAACAAATTACCCTCATCTTTAAACGTCGATTAACCTCTGGCGGCACGCTTCACATTGAGGAAGTACAAGACCAAGTAGAACTCGCACTGATGCGCGCAGGTGAGCATAAAGTCGCTCGCAGTTATGTGTTATATCGAGAAGAACGCGCTCGCATGCGTGCACAAAATCAGTCCTTTACTAAACGCACTTGGCCCGAAATTCAAGTCACACTGGCAGATGGTCAACAGGTACCCCTAGATTACAACCGTCTACAAACCATTGTTTACGAAGCTTGTGCGCAATTAACCGATGTAGATCCTGCATTAATTTTAGAAGAAGCAGTTAAAAATCTGTATGCCGGCGTTGCCCAAAAAGATGTCAGCACCGCACTTGTCATTGCAGCACGCACCTTAGTAGAAACAGAGCCTAACTATGCTTACGTCACCGCACGGCTCTTGTTAGATCAATTACGCTCAGAGTCCTTGTCATTTCTAGGTATCACTGCACAAGCCAGTCATACAGAAATGCAACATCTCTATCCTGAAGCATTAAAAAATGCCATTACAAAAGGTATTGAGTGGGAATTACTATCGCCAGAACTACAAAAATTTGATATCGAAAAATTAGCGCGCGCTTTATTACCTGAGCGAGATCATCAATTTACCTATTTAGGTTTGCAGACGCTTTATGATCGCTATTTCTTACATCACCAAGGTATTCGTTTTGAATTACCGCAAGTATTTTTCATGCGTGTTGCCATGGGACTTTCCATTCAAGAAACCCATCGAGAAGAACGCGCTATTGAATTTTATCATTTACTCTCTAGCTTTGATTACATGAGTTCAACACCCACACTGTTTAACTCAGGAACTTTGCGTCCACAGTTGTCTTCTTGTTATCTTACCACGGTGCCCGACGACCTCAGCGGTATTTACGAAGCCATCCGTGACAACGCATTATTGTCCAAGTGGGCTGGCGGCTTAGGCAATGACTGGACACCAGTACGAGCCTTAGGTGCTTACATCAAAGGTACTAATGGAAAATCACAAGGCGTTGTGCCTTTTTTAAAAGTAGTCAACGATACTGCTGTTGCTGTAAATCAAGGTGGCAAACGCAAAGGTGCTGTTTGTGCTTATTTAGAGACTTGGCATTTAGATATCGAAGAATTTGTTGAGCTACGTAAAAATACAGGTGATGACCGACGTCGCACCCATGATATGAATACCGCGCATTGGATTCCTGATTTATTCATGAAACGGGTATTTGAAGATGCTGATTGGACGCTCTTTTCTCCCAATGACACGCCAGATTTACATGACTTGTATGGCTTGGCTTTTGAGGCCCGTTATCAAGCCTACGAACAATTGGCAGCAGAAGGCAAACTTAAATTATTTAAAACCGTCAAGGCCACCCAACTGTGGCGAAAAATGTTATCCATGTTATTTGAAACCGGTCATCCTTGGATTACGTTCAAAGACGCCTGTAATTTACGTTCACCACAACAACACGTTGGTGTCGTGCATTCCTCTAACTTATGCACTGAAATTACCTTAAATACATCCGCTGATGAAATTGCAGTGTGTAATTTAGGCTCCGTTAATTTAGCCAATCACCTGACTTTGACCGAGGGACAGTGGTTGTTAGATGAGGCAAAAATTAAACGCACCATTACTACTGCTGTACGCATGTTAGATAATGTGATTGAAATTAACTATTACTCAGTGCCACAGGCCCGTCACTCCAATCTCAAACATCGCCCTGTGGGTTTAGGCATCATGGGATTCCAAGATGCACTCTACCAACAAGGTATTTCTTACGCTTCAGAAGAGGCATTAGTTTTTGCTGATCGATCTATGGAAATGGTCAGTTACTACGCTATTTTAGCATCCACTCAATTGGCAGAGGAACGTGGTACCTATGAAAGTTATGCGGGCTCATTATGGAGCCAAGGTATTTTACCCATTGACTCGCTAAAACAATTAGCGGAGCACCGTGGTCTTTCCCCAGATCATGGCAAACCCTATTTGGAAACTAACACCCACTGTACGATGGACTGGACTCCCGTTCGCCAACGAGTACAGCAATTTGGTATGCGCAACTCCAATGTCATGGCGATTGCGCCCACGGCAACCATCGCTAACATTACCGGCGTTAGCCAATCTATCGAACCGACTTATCAAAACTTATTTGTGAAATCAAATTTGTCCGGTGAATTTACCGTAGTCAATCCTTATCTAGTCCAACAGCTTAAAACGCAGGGTCTGTGGGATAATGTGATGGTCAATGATTTAAAATATTATGATGGTAGTTTAGCTAAAATTGATCGCATTCCAGATAATATTAAAATCTTATTTGCTACTGCATTCGAAATTGAACCACGCTGGCTCATTGAGGCTGGCAGCCGTCGACAAAAATGGATCGATCAAGCGCAATCGCTTAATTTATATATTCGCGAAGCCAATGGTCGTAAGCTGGATATTATGTATCGTATGGCTTGGTTACGAGGATTAAAAACTACCTATTATTTACGAGCCATGGGCGCAACAACAGCAGAGAAATCAACTGTGAGCAAAGGCCAATTAAATGCAGTCAGCAATCAAATGGACGAT
>JAHFSE010000155.1 GCA_023265895.1 Gammaproteobacteria bacterium | reverse complement strand
CCGATGGACACCTTGCATGATGGAAAACGGATTTGGGCAGAGAAAAATCTGAGCCAAATCTAATCTGACAGACACCTGAATAAAAATCGGTAACTGTCAGATCAAGTCTGAGCTACTACAATTAAACGTAGGTTAAGTTAGAGAGGTTTCGTGTTGCTAGACGCTGTTACATCATCACCATCCTTGTTTCGCGCTTGCTGGATTGTATTTAAGCGTGAATGGTGGATCCAATTGCGACAACCCACAGAATGGCTGAACCCACTGGGATTTTTTCTCATTGTGGTCGCTTTATTCCCCTTGGGCGTCAGTCCTGAACATGTCATTTTGCGTATGATTGCGCCAGGGGTGGTGTGGGTTGGCGGATTATTAGCAATTTTATTAGCGGTTGAAAGTTTATTTCGACAAGATTCTGACGATGGTAGTCTAGAGCAGTTTTTAATTGCGCCTCATCCCTTATTTTTATTGTTATCCGCTAAGCTGCTGGTGCATACATTGCTTATTTCAATCCCCATTATTTTATTAACGCCGCTTTGGAGCGCATTGTTATTTTTAGATACGCTATCAACGCAAGTGCTACTGATGACACTGCTGTTAGGTTTGCCTACCATTATTCTTATGAGTGCTTTGGGTGCAGCGTTAACCGTTGGTTTACGGCGTGGTGGTGTATTAATCGCATTGATGATTTTGCCTTTAAATATTCCAGTATTAATTTTTGCTACCGGTGCTGTGCAAGCGGCATTACAGGGTGTGCCGGTAGCAGGCTATCTTGCTATTTTGGCTGCTTTATTGTTGTTAACAGTTACTTTTGTACCTTGGGTGATTGCTATGGCATTACGCGTGATGGTGAGTCAATAAGATGTTTAATTCATTATTTAAGTATTTATCCCGTCGTTTCCATCAATGGGGGTCGCCGAAATATTTTTATGAATATGCGTCTCGTTGGTTGCCTTGGTTAGCTTTTTTTTCAACTATGATTTTAATGTTTGGTTTGGTTTGGGGATTAGCATTTGCACCACCGGATTATCAGCAGGGTGATAGTTTTCGTATTATTTATATTCATGTGCCAGCGGCCAGTTTGGGGATGTCGATTTATGTATTCATGGCGATTGCGAGCGTGGTCTCATGGGTATGGAAAATCAAACTAGCCGATATGTTGGCAAAAAGTTGTGCCCCGTTAGGTGCAGTATTTACTGCCATTGCACTGATTACAGGGGCTATTTGGGGTAAACCTACTTGGGGAACTTGGTGGGAGTGGGATGCACGATTGACGTCTATGTTAATTTTATTTTTTCTCTATATGGGTATTATTGCATTGCGTTCAGCCATTAATCAGCGGGAAATTGCTGCTCAGGCCACTGGCGTATTAGCTTTAGTGGGATTAATCAATTTACCTATCATTAAATATTCAGTGGATTGGTGGAATACATTACATCAGTCAGCTACGTTTAAATTATTGGAAAAACCTGCCATGCCACCAGAAATGTGGTTGCCTTTGTTAATTTCTCTGCTGGGATTTTATTGTTTATTTGCTTGGTTAGTGCTGTTTTATACGAGAAATGAAATTTTAGAACGTGAAGCTAAAAGTCAGTGGTTAAGAGCGCAGGTGTTAAAATGAGGTTTACCAATTGGGCTGATTTTTTCAATATGGGTGGTCATGGATTTTACGTATGGTTGTCCTACGGCGTCACCTTCATTTTGTTGTTAGCTTGTATTATTTTAGGTTGGCGGCGTCATCAAATTTTAATCGATCGTATTCGAAGAATAGCGGAGCAAAAAAATAATGCATCCCATTCGTAGACGTCGATTTATTTTGATTCTAATCAGTTTAGCCAGCGTAGCCTGTGCAGTCGCTTTGGTGTTATCAGCGTTAGGTGAGAATTTAAATCACTTTTATCCACCACAAGAAATTCTACAAGGTAAAGCACCCGAAGGCAGAACCATTCGAGTGGGTGGTATGGTAGTGAAAGGTAGTTTAAAACGCGTACCCAGTAGTTTGCAGTTAACTTTTATCATCACTGATTTTAAGGCAGATGTTTTGGTGAAATACGCTGGGATTTTGCCGGATTTATTTCGTGAAGGGCAGGGTGTTGTTGTGGTAGGGAAATTACTGCCCGATCATGTGGTGATGGCCGAACAGGTTTTGGCCAAGCATGATGAAAAGTATATGCCGCCAGAAGCCGCTGAAGCCTTACGGCGTGCTAAAAAAATATAGGGATATGATTCCCTACAGCTTGCTGCCCCAACCTAATTTTGATCGACAGACTTCATAAAAATTATGTTGCAGTGGATGCACCAGCTGAAGTTTTTGCGGTTTTTTCCGAATATAGACGATATCATCCGTTTCAATCGGAATGCCTGCTTGACCATCGCAACTCACTTGCGGTGATTCACCTTTGTATGTGCCCATGACAATTTTTACTTCACTGTTGCCATTAATTAAAATAGGGCGACTACTCAGTGTGTGTGGGCACATGGGGGTAATAGAAAGGGCATCGAGGCTGGGATGCATGATAGATCCACCAGCAGACAGTGAATAAGCAGTAGAGCCGGTGGGTGTACAAACAATCAAACCGTCGGACCGTTGGCTATAAACAAATTCCCCTTCGATATACAGTTCAAATTCGATCATTTGAACGGCTTTGCCGGGATGAATGACGATATCATTTAACGCATCCCCTTGTCCCAATGGCCGACCTTTACGTTTTATTTCACAACTGAGTAAAAAATGCGGTTCAATTTTATAATGCCCAGTCAAAATTTTCTCTAATTGAATTTCCATTTCACTGGGTAAAATATCGGTTAAAAATCCTAAGCGGCCGCGGTTGACACCTAACAATGGGGTGCCGTAAGGTGCCAGCGCACGAGCAGCACTGAGTAAACAGCCATCGCCACCAACCACGATAATGAGATCGCAGAGTTCACCTAACTGACGGAGTGAAGTGGTTTGAAGGTTGGGATTTGCAATTTCTGCTGCGGTTTCTATTTCAATGATGGTATGAAGATTATGCTTCTGTAGATAGTCGAAAATTTGTTGCAAACTTTGTTTGACCAGTTCGTTACCAATACGGCCCATGAGGCCGATATTGCGAAAATGAATGTCCATAAAAATACCTTAGAGGATTTAGCCAATCATGAATTTTAACCAAGTTATTTCAAAAATCACACCGGAGATTTATCACAATCTCAAAACAGCAGTAGAAATAGGTCGTTGGCCCTCAGGCGAAAAGCTAACATCAGAACAACAAGCGCTAAGTTTGCAAGCAATATTGGTTTATGAAGTACAGAGCAACATACCCGAGACTCAAAGAGTGGGCTATATTGATCGAGGTAGTAAGAAAAAAGACGAGGTCTGCGCTTCTTCATCGCTCCATAAAATTCCACTTTCTCCTGAGTAATGCAACATTGTTATGACAAATATTATCCATTCACCTAAAACGATTTATCTTGCTAACTATCAACCGCCGGCCTATGAAATAGAGCAGGTGAATCTTACTTTAGATTTAGACGCACACTTGACTCATGTTACGACCATTATGCAGTGTCGGCGTCATCCACAGCGCATTCATGAAGCCTTACCATTGGAATTAAATGGTTGTCGTTTGCAGTTGCTTGAAGTGCGTTTAGAAGATCATATATTAAGTGAGGATGAATATCAGATTGAAGGGGAGTGGTTGCGCATTCCGCAGGTGCCGGCAGCTTTTACCTTAATGATTAAAAATACTATTTGTCCTAAAAATAATACCTCGTTAGAAGGTTTATATTTATCTAATGGCATGCTGTGTACACAATGTGAAGCGGAGGGATTTCGGAAAATTACTTATTTCCCTGATCGCCCAGATGTCATGGCAAAATTTACCACGACTCTGAAAGCTAATAAAAAACACTATCCGATTTTATTATCCAATGGTAATTGGATTGCCTCTGGAGAAAGTAGCGAAGGCAAACATTGGGTTACTTGGGAAGATCCTTTTAAAAAACCTTGTTATTTATTTGCTTTAGTGGCAGCCGATTTAGTTTGCAAAGAAGATTGTTTTATCACCTCGAGTGGACGGGAGGTGGCATTAAAATTATATGTTGAGCCTCAGGATTTAGATAAATGTGATCATGGTTTAACGGCTTTAAAAAAGGCTATGGCTTGGGATGAGCGGGTGTATGGTCGAGAATACGATCTTGATCTGTATATGATTGTGGCTGTCAGTCATTTCAATATGGGTGCTATGGAAAATAAAGGCCTCAATATTTTTAATACTTCTTGTGTGTTAGCCCATTAAAAAACCACGACTGATGCAGGTTTTCAGCGAGTAGAAGCGGTGGTTGCTCACGAATATTTTCATAACTGGAGTGGTAATCGTGTCACTTGCCGAGATTGGTTTCAGTTAAGTTTAAAG
>JAHFSE010000154.1 GCA_023265895.1 Gammaproteobacteria bacterium | reverse complement strand
TGAATTGTTCCTATTTCACAAATGAAAAAGGGCGAAATGTAAAAGCCCGCCCTATGGATCCCACGGTCAAGCCACGGGATGACAACATGATTTAAATGCAGAAGTTGATCTGCCGATAAAAAAATGAAATCATTTTTTCTGATCATCCACTTCTTCAAACTCAGCGTCTACCACACCTTCATTGTTAGCTGCACCAGCATCATCAGCCTGGGCTTCCGCACCACCCGCCGCTGCTTGTTCAGCATACATTTTTCCTGCAATAGCTTCAGATGCTTTAGCTAATGCCTCGGTCTTTTCTTCAATCTCCGTTTGGCTACCGCTTTGCATGACTGCTTCTAAGTCGGCAATGGCTGTCTCAATCGGTGCTTTTTCTTCATCGGAAATTTTATCTTTGGCTTCCGTTAAAGTTTTCTTGGTCACATGAATCATGCTGTCCGCTGTATTACGTGCTTTCACCAAAGATTCAAATTGACGATCCGCTTCCGCATTGACTTCTGCATCACGACGCATTTGCTCAATTTCTGCTTCCGACAAGCCACTCGATGCTTTAATTACAATCGATTGTTGTTTGTTGGTTGCTTTGTCTTTTGCAGATACGTTTAAAATACCATTGGCATCAATATCAAAAGCCACTTCAATTTGTGGCATACCACGAGGCGCTGAAGGAATATCTGCCAAATCAAATCGACCTAAAGATTTATTATGCGATGCTTGCTTACGTTCACCTTGCAATACATGCACAGTAACCGCAGTTTGATTATCATCCGCGGTTGAAAACACTTGGGATGCCTTAGTAGGAATCGTTGTGTTTTTATCAATTAAGGGCGTCATCACACCACCCATGGTTTCAATACCTAAGGTGAGCGGTGTCACATCCAATAATAAAACGTCTTTGACGTCACCGGATAATACGGCTGCCTGAATCGCTGCACCAATCGCTACTGCTTCGTCTGGATTGACATCCTTACGAGGTTCTTTGTTAAAAAAGTCTTTCACTTTTTGTTGAACCAGCGGCATACGAGTTTGACCACCGACTAAAATGACGTCGTCAATTTTATCAATGCTCAATCCAGCATCTTTTAATGCGATACGACAAGGCTCAATACTTCGATTCACCAATTCTTCCACTAAAGACTCAAGCTTAGAACGGGTCAATTTAATCATTAAGTGTTTAGGGCCAGAGGCATCTGCAGTGACGTAGGGTAAATTCACTTCAGTTTGCTGACTGGAAGACAATTCAATTTTGGCTTTTTCTGCTGCTTCTTTTAGACGCTGCAACGCCAATGGATCATTGTGTAAATCCACACCAGAAGTTTTCTTGAATTCATCCGCTAAGAAATCAATGATGCGCAAATCGAAATCTTCACCCCCTAAGAAGGTGTCTCCGTTAGTAGCCAATACTTCAAATTGATGCTCACCATCTACTTCGGCAATTTCAATAATAGATACGTCAAAGGTACCACCACCTAAGTCATATACTACGATAGTGGAATCACCACGTTTTTTATCCATACCGTAAGCTAACGCTGCGGCAGTGGGTTCATTAATAATGCGCTTCACTTCTAAGCCAGCAATACGGCCTGCATCTTTCGTTGCTTGACGTTGTGAATCGTTAAAATAAGCCGGTACCGTGATCACCGCTTCGGTCACTGGCTCACCCAAATAATCTTCCGCGGTTTTTTTCATTTTTTTCAGCACTTGCGCAGAAATTTGTGGTGGTGCTAATTTTTCATCTTTTACTGAAATCCAAGCATCGCCGTTATCTGCTGCCATAATTTTATAAGGCACCATGGAAATATCTTTCTGGACTACATCATCTTTAAAACGACGGCCAATTAACCGTTTTACAGCAAACAGCGTATTGGTTGGATTGGTAACAGCTTGTCGTTTTGCTGATTGACCTACTAATATTTCACCGTCATTGGCATACGCGATAATCGAAGGTGTAGTTCGATCACCTTCGCTATTTTCGATGACTTTAGGTTTGTCCCCTTCCATTACTGCAACACAGGAATTCGTGGTTCCCAAGTCAATACCGATAATTCTGCCTTTTTTACTTGCCATAAAATTTCTCACTTGTCTTAAAGATTCAATTCGGCCCTACTTTAGGCTAAATCGTTGGCCCCTATATGGGAATTAGTCTTACAGATTTCAAGGCACAGCATGCCGTGCCCCTACAACAATATATTATTTAGAAACAATCACCATCGCTGGTCTCACCAAGCGCCCATGCAAGGTATAACCCTTTTGCAATACTGCTATGACAGAATTAGGCTCGACATCTTTATTTTCTTGCATACTCATCGCTTGATGAAACTCAGGATTAAAGGGTTGACCTTCGGGGGAAACCACTTCCACATTAAATTTAGCTAAGGTGTCTTCAAACATTTTGAAGGTCATCTGCATCCCTTCATAACTGGCTTTTTGTGTTTCATCGTTAGCAATTAAACTGAGCCCACGCTCCAAACTATCCACAATGGGCATCAAAGCATTGACGAACTTTTCTAACGCAAATTTATGCGCATTTTCCACATCACGCTCTGCTCGACGACGAATATTCTGCGCATCGGCTAAAGCACGCAAGCTTTCATCTTTCAATTGTGTCAATTGCGATTCCAACTCCAAGATTCGCTGATGCGCACCAACAACATCTAACAAATCCATAGCTTCACCATGGTCATGATGACAACACTCACCGTCATGATGGTGATGCTCGTGCAACTCTGGAGAGACTGGGCTTTCTATATCTTTTTCGTGTGTCATAAAAATTCCTATTTGCCGATTTTCTGCATTTCCGCAAGCGCCTAAAAATTAGAGCGGCGAATATGGGGCTTTTTTTTCAGGATTCAAGAGACATTCAGATCTTCGAGATAATCTTAATAATGTAGACTCCTCAACAACAAACCCTAATCAGTGCAACAAATACGATCTGCGCGTTGACTCATAATTGAGGTAACCCGATGATGGATAAAAAAAAGCCGTAATTTTCGCTCGATTTGCTGTCTTAAAGCAAAGGGATTCATCGATAAGTACTGATCCTTTAATGCTTCCTTGGTTTGTTGATTAATATAATGCGAATTAAGAGGAAAATAAAATGACCAAACAAATTCAGATCAATATAGAAAATGCTCAACATGGTTATAATCGATTTATTGATGCTTGGGAAAACGCAGCAAAAAATAATGTAGATACTCATGAACCTGAGGTTCATCTTAATTTTGAAGATCTCACAACTTTATTATCTGTACTTACTCCCCGTCGTATTGAATTACTGAAAACGCTTCGTTAATTAGGGCCTATTAGCATCCGTGCATTAGCTAAAAAAATAGCTCGGGATTATAAAAATGTTCATACAGACGTGATTGCTTTAGAAAATGTTGGACTCATCGATCGCAATGCAGATGCTAATTTATTAGTGCCTTGGGATGTATTAGATACACATTTTAAATTAGCAGCTTAAAGCGTTTTTCTAGCTGTATGTGAATACCGCATTTATGTGTAGTCGCTCAGGCTTCCCACGGATTGATGACGGATACGCCGACCGCCTCATAAGGTGCAGTATCGCGTGACGCCACGATGAAACCTCGCGAGGCCGCAATCGCAGCGATGTAACCGTCAGGTGTTGGGAATCCTCGCCCGCTGGTCTTTGCCGTCACGGCCAGCCCGGCATAATGCCGTGCTGCATCGACATCAAATGGCAGTACCCGATCCCTGAACAGCCCCATTAGACCGTCAAGGGCCTGTGCCAGTATGTCCTTGCGCTTGCCAGCGGGCAGCGCCCCTATGCCAAACAGCAGCTCGGCCAGCGTGACGCTGGACAGGTACAGCGTTTCAGCAGCTTGATCGTTCAACCAAGCCCGCACGGCCCTGTGGGGCTCGGGCTTCATCGCCTCGGAAACGACGTTGGTATCGAGGACAATCATTCAAACCTCAGCGGCTCGGCCGGCGTCTTGTCTCGCACCTGGTTGAAAACCTCGAAATCCTCGTTCGTCAGACCGATCTTGCGACCCAATACCGCCAGGGCTTCACCCAGGCGAACGCGCGCCTCCGGCTTGACTGCGATCGCCAGAATCTCGCGGACTTCGGCCTCAGTGCTGTGCCCGTGTTGGGCGGCCCGCACTCGCAGCGCGCGGTGTACATCGTCGGGCAAGTTCCGTACTGTCAGCATTGCCATAACATCACCTCACAAAATTGCATTCAATGAGGTCATAATAGCTCTTTGCATGCATTGCCGCAAGAAGCATCGCCATATCGAAAAAACTTATTTGACGGAGTCACTATAGGTAGTGTCCCTAAACTTTCAACCACATTAAAATCCCTGCCAAAATAAGCGATCCCATAAACATAATGCTCGTTTTATCGTAACGTGTCGCTATCCGTCTAAAATGTTT
>JAHFSE010000031.1:8959-18089 GCA_023265895.1 Gammaproteobacteria bacterium | reverse complement strand
TAGCAATATCTTTCATGATAATGGGCGTACCTTTATAAGCAGACTGGTAAGCAATACCGCCACCCATAATACCTGCACCCAATACTGCAGCTTGCTCAATTTTTTGCGTAGCTTTTTTCTCCCAAGCTGAGCTGGTTTTTTTCATCGCTTGATCGCTCAAGAATAAACCGACTAAATTACCTGCTACTTCAGTTTTCGCCATTTTAGCGAAATTTTTCACTTCTACTTCTAAGGCCTGATTACGCTTCATGCCACTATGTTGCTGCATTGTTTTAACGGCTTGCACTGGCGAAGGATAATGTTTACCGGCTTTTTGAGCGACAAATGCAGTACAAGTCTGGAATGCCATCATATTTTCCATGGGCGGTAAACGCAGCGGTTCTAATTTCTCCTGTCGACGGGCGCGATAATCTAATTTACCGTCAATACACTGCTGCAATAAATTGAGCGCTGCTTCGCGAACTAATTCTGGTGCAACGACCGCATCCACAACACCATCAGCTAAAGCTTTATCCGCTTTATTATGGGAACCACCAGCAATCCATTCCACCGCATTATCGACACCAATTAAACGCGGCATTCTTACCGTTCCACCAAAACCAGGGAAAATGCCTAATTTTACTTCAGGCAAACCCACTTGCGCTTTATTCGACATCACTCGATAGTCGGTGCTTAAACTCATTTCTAAACCACCCCCCAGCGCAATACCATTAATGGCTGTGACCGTTGGGAAAGGTAAATCTTCTACCGCACAAAATACTTTATTGGCTTCTAAAGCCCAGCCGGCTAATTCATCCTCAGGCAATGCAAAGGTTGCAGTAAATTCAGTAATATCTGCACCCACAATAAAAACATCTTTTCCACTGGTGACAATCATGCCTTTTACTTGATCATCACCGCTCAGTCGTTCAGCAGCTTCCCCTAATTCGGTTAGGGTTTGGCGATTAAATTTGTTAACAGACTCGCCTTGTAGATCGAATTTTAACTCGACAATTCCGTTATCTAACGGAATTACGGATATGGCTTGACCTTCATAAATCATGCAGTCATCTCCCAATCTTAAATAGAATATTTCTGAACCCAAGCGATACGCTCGGCGGTGAACAGTACCAGCACTGTTTGCATTTGGCAATTTTGCTAAAGAATGCGCAGATCTAGTATAAGGAAGTCATACAACAGATACATGTCCTTGTGTGACTCGCTGGTCTTCAATCAATAATTTTCGGCTCTATTTCTAATGCGATGCCGACTTCTTGTAATACGTGAGCTTGCACCTGTTGCGCTAAAGCCAAAACATCACTACCCCGAGCGCCGCCATAATTGACCATGACTAAGGACTGTTGCTCGTGAAATCCCACTGGACCTTGGCGATAGCCTTTCCAGCCCAAGCGTTCAAGTAACCAACCAGCCGCTAATTTGACGGATTTTCCTGCCTTGATGGGATAATAAATAATATCTGGCCATTGAATTTTTAATGCTTCTAATTGTGCCTGAGTAATGATCGGATTCTTAAAAAAACTACCGGCATTGGGTAATTGCTGCGGATCCGGTAATTTTTTTCGACGAATGGCGCAGACTTGTTCACTGACCATTAAAGGCGTTAATGACTGCCCTATTTGTAGCATCGCATCCGCCCAAGTTTTTAATTCACCATAACGAATATTTAACTGCGGCTGCTTATTCAGGCGAAAAGTTACTTGAGTAATGACCCATTGCTGATCTGTTACTTGTTTAAAAATACTGTCTCGATAACCCAATCGACACATGAGTCGAGTTAAAAGCGCTGTTTTTCCGGTCGCTAAATCGGTGGCTTCGCATTCCACGAAAGTATCCGCTAACTCAACACCATAAGCCCCAATATTTTGCACCGGCGCAGCACCTACGGTGCCTGGAATGAGGGATAAATTTTCTAAACCAGAATACCCAGCTGCCAAACTAAATTGCACCCACTCATGCCAATTTTCTCCAGCAGCCACTTGCCAATAGCCAAACTGATCATCTTCATAAATTAATTTTTTACCTAAATTCGCTATTTTTAAAACATAACCTGACCAATCTTGAGTCAAAATTAAATTACTACCCCCACTTAAAATCCAACGAGGTGTTGTAGACCAATTAGATTGCTGATGCAAAATAGTTAAATCTGCTGGGTGATGAATATCCACTAGAGTTGCCGCATAAGCAGACAAAGCAAAAGTATTGTATGGCTGTAAATCAACGTCATGACGAATACGCATTAGATAATTTCTCGATGAATATGAACTAACAAGCCCTGGCAAGCATCTTCAATTAAATCTAACATGCGGTCAAAATCTGCTATTTTTCCGTAATAAGGATCTGGAACATTTTTATCCACCAACGATAGAGAAGAATAATCTAACAACAAATTGAGCTGGGCTGTATGAACAGCAGGTGCCAGCTGTATTAAATCACGCAGATTATTTTGATCCATCGCAATAATCCAACGATGTTGAAAAAAATCCTCTTGACTCACCTGTCGTGCTCGCAAGTGAGAGAGATCATAACCGCGAGCTAATCCGGCAGCTTGTGCTCGGGTATCGGGTGCAGCGCCGACATGCCAATCACCGGTACCCGCAGAATCCACTTGAATTTGATTCGCTAAACCTACTGCTTTTAATCGCGATTGAAAAACAGCCTCTGCAGTAGGAGAGCGGCAAATATTCCCTAAACAAACAAATAAAATGGATGCCGTCATGATGCAGTGCTCAATAATAATTGTTGCACACGGACGAGATCTTCTGGCGTATCCACACCAGGATCTGGCGTATGATCCACCGAAGTGACATGAATGCATTTACCGTAATATAAAGCGCGCAGCTGTTCTAATCGTTCAATCATTTCAATGGGCGCAACAGGCCAACGAACAAACTCATGCAATAAACTCACTCGATAAGCGTAAATGCCAATATGTCGCTGCCATGCAGAATATTGCGCTTCGTAATGATGAGGAAATGCATCTCGCTGCCAAGGAATTGCTGCGCGACTAAAATACAAAGCATGACTTTGATGATCGCAAACCACTTTGACTAGATTAGGATTGAAAATGTCTTCCAAAGTGACTAACGGCGCACTTAAGGTAGCAATATCCGCTTGTGGAAAATCGATGCATGCTTTTGCTACTTGGTGAATAAATGCAGGTGGAATTAAAGGCTCATCGCCTTGCACATTCACCACAATTTCATCGTCAGCTAATTGCAGCAGACTTGCCACTTCTTGTAGACGTTCAGTACCGGACACATGATCGGCAGACGTCATAACTACCGCATCGGTAAATTGTTTAGCGGCCGCTTCAACACGAGCATCATCGGTAGCAATAATAATTTTTTTTGCCTGCGTTTGTTGCGCTTTTTCATACACCCATTGCAGCATAGGTTTACCCGCAATTTCTATTAAAGCTTTACCAGGTAATCGAGTAGACGCATAACGCGCTGGAATTATAATTGTAAAACTCATAAATGACTCTTTTTAATCTGTGCTAATTGATTCAATAATAATTGCCAAAAAAAATCGTTTAAGTGGGCGGATATTTTTAAATAAACCCAATGGGGCCCTGCAAAATCCTTGCATTTTACCGCATCTTTTTCTGTCATGATAATCCATTGATCTGCTGGAAATCCCTTAAAATCTTCTACTTGATACCGATAGTGATCGGCAAAAATAATAGGTTGAATGTTTAAATTTAATTTTTTTAAGTCATTAAAAAATCGTTGTGGATGACCTATGCCTGCTATCGCAATATTGGTTTGTTGCTGTAGTATTTCTAATGCAATGGGCTGCTGATTTTTTACGAAACAAAAACCACTGAATTGTAATTCCATTGCAATCGTTTGCGGATGCATGGCTGTAAAATTTTTTATGGCGCCACCATTCACCACCAGGAAATCAATCTGTTTTAAACGACTCAAAGATTCTCGTAAAGGCCCCGCCGGTAAACACAAACCATTCCCCCAACCACGCACTCCATCAACCACTACAATTTCTAAATCGCGCGCCATTGCATAATGTTGTAATCCATCATCACTAATAATGACATCTACTTCAGAATGCTGCTGCAATAGTTTATTCAAAGCGCGCCTACGTTGCGGATCAACCATCACCGGCACTTGGGTTTGTTGATAAATCAATAATGGCTCATCACCCACTTGATGCGCGGAAGAATGCATAGAAACTTGTATCGGATACTGACTGGATTGAGCAGCATAACCTCGACTCAATACCGCAGGTCGATAACCTTCTGCTAACAAACGCTGCACTAGGGCAATCACTAAAGGCGTTTTTCCGGTACCTCCTACCGTTAGATTACCAATCACAATGAGAGGCACAGGCGTTGATCGCTGATTTTTTTTCTGTTGCTGAAAACGGTAGTAACGATAATGCGCTACCATCTCTAAGATTTTAGCCAAAGGCCATAAGGCATAACAAGCAAAGTGATGAGGCGCATACCAAATGGCTTCCAACTGCTGTCGCAATTTATCAGTAAAGCCGGTCAACATGATTTATTGCACCTCACGGGCCATAGCAGAATGTAGCTGCATATAAGCGCCCTGTTGCTGCATCAGCACTGAATGTGTGCCACGCTCAACAATGCAACCTTGGTCCATCACTAAAATACAATCAGCAGATTCAATAGTGGATAATCGATGGGCAATCACAAACGTAGTGCGCTGCTGCATCACCTGCTGTAGTGCTTGTTGAATGAGTTTTTCTGATTCATTATCCAGCGCAGAAGTGGCTTCGTCTAAAATTAAAATCGGCGCATCTTTTAGTAACGCTCGAGCAATAGCAATCCGTTGACGTTGCCCACCAGAAATACGCAAACCAATTTCACCAATTTGAGTGGACATACCTTCAGGAAATTGCTGAATAAATCCAAGGGCATTCGCCGACTGTGCAGCCTGTTCAATTTGCTCTAGCGTGGCATCTTCTCGACCGTAGGCAATATTATTGGCAATAGTATCATCGAATAAATCCAATTGCTGACTGACTAAGGAAAATTGTCGGCGTACATCGGCCAAAACAAGCCTATCGATGGAAATATCATCCAATAAAATTTCACCTTCTGTTGGCAAATAAAAACGAGCTAACAAACTCACTAAAGTGGACTTGCCACCTCCAGATTTTCCAACCAAAGCAACCGTTTGACCTGGCTCTACAGTAAAACTGATATTGCGTAAAACCCATTCTTCTTTACCTGGATAACGAAAGCTCACATTTTTAAATTCTATTTTTCCTTGCGCTCTAGCGATTTTTTGAGTACCTGGATCATACTCCGTTGGCGTATCCAATAATTCAAAAATAGAAGTAGCGCCCACAATACCTCGCTGAATTAACGCATTCACCTGAGTCAATTGACGCATGGGTTTAACAATTAAACCAGCCGCTGTGATATAAGCAATAAATTCACCCGCAGAAGTGGTGCCTAAAAATTGTGGTTGCAAAGCAATCCATACCAATACCGCCAAACACAAAGCGACTAAACATTGAACGGTTGGTGTCGCAACAGATTCAGCAATCACCCATTTTAAATTTTGTTTTAAATTATTATCGTTCGCTTTGGCAAAACGACTTTGTTCGTAATTTTCAGCACCAAAGGTTTTAATGGTGCGATAGGCCTGCACAGATTCTTTAGTCACATGAGTAATCTCTGCCATGGCATCTTGAATTTTACGACCCAATCGATTAAGACGCCGACTCACAGAATTGACAACAATACCAACCAAAGGTGCGATAATTAAAAAAAGCGAGGATAATTGCCAATTTTTATAAAATAAAAAAATCAGTAATCCAATAACCGTTAGCCCTTCTTCCAATAAAGTTTTTAAGGCATCACTGGCAGCACCGGAAACTTGCTCAATATTATAAGTCAGCTTTGTTAAAATTTGGCCCGAAGTATTTTGATCGTAATAATAGGCATCTAATTTGAGTAGATGATTAAAGAGTTGTTCCCGCAGATGATGCATTACATGACGTGCAACGTAGGCAATGCCATAATTACCTATAAAAGAACCGGCGCCACGCACTACGAAAATAGTAAAAATTGCAAAGGGTAAGACGATTTTCAATTTGTGACTGTGAGATTGAATCGCAGAAAAAATATAATCAATCAACTGTGCCCAAATCCATTGGGTTTGGGCATAAATAAAAAATCCAATAAATCCCAAAACCAAACCTTTGCGATAGGTGGTAGTAAAGCCTAATAAACGTTTATAAATCGCCCAAGACATATCAGAAGAAGAAGGGGTCATCAATGCGCCTCAGCTGAAGGTAATGTGGTAATACTTAAATGCGTTAGCCCTAGTTGACCTATGATATCCATAACGGTCACCACCGATTGATGCGTACTCAAAGCATCCGCTGTAATGATGACAGATACATTTTTTTCTATTTGCCCTTCAATCAGTTTTGCAATGGCGCGATGTAAGGTTTGCGGATTTTGATCCACTAATTTTTTCCCGTTAATACGATACTCACCCTGCTGGCTAATACCGACTTCGACTAGAGTCGGTGAAATCGCTGGCGGTTTTCCCTGCGCTGCCGGCAAAGACACTTGTAATTGCGCAGATTGATGTTGGGTAAAACTGGTGGTCATAACGAAAAACACCAACAAAACTAACATCACATCAATCATGGGCGCTAAATTTAATTCGATGGGATTGTTTTTTGAGACACGGGGGAATTTCATAAAGTTAACGTGCTCACTTCTCGAGAACCTTGTAGTGCATCCACTAACCGAATGGCTTCTTGCTCCATGGAAACAGTAATTTCATCGACTCGCCCTAATAAAAATCGATGAAAAAATAACGAAGGAATCGCGACAAATAATCCAGCAGCCGTACAAATCAGCGCTTCAGCAATACCTGCAGCCAAGGCTTCTGGACTGTTATTTCCATGAACCACAATAGCGGAAAACACATGAATCATGCCCAATACAGTTCCTAACAAACCCAGCAAAGGTGAAATACCTGCAATGGTACCCAAAACATTTAAATAGCGCTGCAAACGATGCACTTCATGAGTGGCAATTTCTTCGATACTTTCCTTCATAATAGCTCGCCCATGTTTTGCATTCAGTAAACCCACCGCAAGAATTCGACCTAAGGGTGACTCACTCCGCAAAACATCTAATTGAACTCGATCAAATTGATTATTTTTAATGCGGCTCCAAACATCGGCAACGAGATGTGCTGGCGCCATATTTTCCAGTCGCAAACTCCAAAGTCGCTCAATAATAATAGCGAGCGCAATGATAGAACACAGCCCAATCGGCCACATCAATAAGCCGCCCTTGGCCAATAATCCCAATAAACTGTCTTGATTCACGCACAATGTCCTCTACAAAATTTTTTTATAACTTAGATCAGCGATTCCGCGGCGGCAGATTGTGCCACACTCGTCGCTCAGATTCACGAAAAGTACGCCAATGCAATGCTGAATCGGACGACGAATTTATTTCGATCGCACCATCCCAAGCGGTATTCAGCAGCGTAACGCCACGGTCTTGATAACGCGCTACCACTTGTGGATTGGGATGATGAAAGGCATTTTGGTACCCAGATGAAATAATTGCTACACGAGGATGAACACGCTCAATAAAACCAGTAAATGAAGAAGTAGCACTACCATGATGCGGCACCACCAAGACATCAGCCGCTAAAGCTTGCGGTTGTTGTTCCACCAATACTTCCTCCGCTGCTCGCATCATATCGCCCGTTAGTAAAATAGCATGGCCCGTTTGACTGGTAATTTTTAGCACACAACTCACATTACGGTCATTTTCTGTATAAAATTCCGGGTATAAAATTTCAAAGTGCACACCCTCCCACCGCCAAGATTGTCCTCGATGACAACGGCCCCACGGCATTCTTGGTTTTGGAGTGGGCTGATAATACCAAGACAAGCCATCATGAATGGGTAAATGCGCCAATAAAAATGGCACGCCACCGGCGTGATCTTGATCCGCATGACTAATCACTAATCGATCAATATCGGCAATGCCAATAGTGCGCAAATAAGGCATCATCACTTTTTCAGCGTAACTAAAGGCTTCAAATCGATTACCCGTATCGTAAATTAACGCATGATTTTTAGTTTGTATTAATACCGATAAACCTTGACTGACATCCAACGCGGTTAATCGCCACTGCCCTGTTGCAATCATCGGATATTGAGGAAACCACCAAGGCAACCAACAGAAAGGCGCTAACCAACGCAACGTCCAAGGTAATGGCATTAACCACCACACAGCACCTAACAAACACAAGCAAAGGACGCCAACAGACATGGGCGGCACCAATATACTTGCCCAAGACCAAGCACTCATTTTAGCAAGCCCCATCCAACCCCATGCCACACTTTGTCCTAAAAAATTAAATATTGCTGGCGCAAAGGGTAAATGAAATAACGCAGAAAATTCAGCGATTAATAAACCAGGTAAAATAATTATTGAAAAAAAAGCAATGGCAATAATATTCGCCAAAGGTGCAACTAAGGATAATTGCTGAAAATAAAAAGCAATTAACGGCGCCATTAACCAAAATAAACCCCATTGGGTACGCCCTACAGTTTGCCACCAATGATGGGTAGCAGCAGGATAACCATGACTCACCCAAATTAACGTCCACACCGATAAAAAAGATAACCATAAACTCATCGCACCGGCAGCTTGTGGTTGCAGTAACAGTATCAGCGTTAAACTCACTAACAAACCATAGGATAAAGACCAACGCTGCCCTACTAAAAAAGTTCCCACTGCTCCCATCAGCATGAATAAAGTTCGCTGAGTTGGATAATCAAATCCAGCTAACAAGCTATAGGCAGTGGCCGCTAATAATCCAATAATCAATGCAGGGATTTTAATGGGCATCAACTGTGGCAAACGCGGCCACCAACGAATCAGTTGATATATACTCCAAGAAAAAATCAGCGCCATTAAACTAATATGCAAACCAGAAATAGATAATAAATGAGTGGTTCCAGTGCGGGCTAATACTTGCCAATCGTCCTGCGTCATTCGACTGCGATCATTGACCCATAACGGCGGCAATAAAGCTCGACTATGATGTTCTGGCAAGGCAGAGACTAATTGATTACTGAGTTGTTGCCGTAGATG
>JAHFSE010000031.1:0-8949 GCA_023265895.1 Gammaproteobacteria bacterium | reverse complement strand
ATTGCATTGGGCGGCGTAGAAATCAATTGCAAAGGTATTTTTTTTGATCTATGCCCTACGGCACCGATTTGATTTTGATAATACCAAGCTTCGCGATCAAATCCGCCCCAATTTGCCGTACTCTGTGGGCGCTTTAATGAAACAGGCCAAATATGAATATCGCCTAACTGCACAGAAGTATTTTCTACCTTATTGAGCGTCATGTCGGTAATTAAAAGATAACGAGGAAATTCTGGGAGCACATAACACGGCAAACCACTTGAGGTGATTCGTGGTGCGGTCATGAGCCATGATGAGGGGAAATTTCCATTGTCATAAACGCATAAAGGTTTTAATAAATAGCGCCGAGCATCACCGTAATCCATGGGAAAATCGACTAACTGTGCACGAATCAATAATTGTTTTTTTTCCAATGACTGAGCCAATCGATGTTGTTGCCAATCCTGCGCATGCCAACTTGCCCATAATAAACCCACTAAAAAAATCGCTATCCATGAACAAAAACGCCAACGATACCCCAACGCACTGGTCAAAAGTATTAAGCAAATTAAAATCCATAGGGAAGGCAAATAAGACCAACCAAGAAGACTGATGACTCCTAAACAAAATGCGATACAATGCGCAGCCATTTCAACAATCCCTGTTGCGACTCCCACTACTTTCCCTTTGAGGCGTTCGTGAAGTTTAAAAGACTCATTAAGAAACACATGCCAAAACCGCACACGCTACAAAAAAATAGAGCGATGCGCTGGATTGGTCGTTGGTTATTTGAACCTAATTTATGGCATTTTAACCGACGCTCGGTTGCCACTGGTTTCGCTGCGGGTTTATTCGCCGGCGTGATTCCGATTCCCCTACATATGGCGCTGGCCATTATACTTTGCATTGCTCTGCGGGGCCATGTTGCTCTGGCGATTTTAGCGACCTGGGTGATCAACCCTGTCACCTTTGCGCCAATCTATTATTTTAACTATAAACTCGGTGCATTCATTCTGGGACAAACCCCTCCCGCTAATCTTCCAATGGGACACTATGAGGCTTTACTTCAACATATTGATGCGATTTGGTTGCCTTTGTTAGCGGGATCATTGGTGTGTGGAATCGTTGTTGCTCTGGTCAGCTATGTGACGATTCGCCTTTATTGGCGATCACAAGTGTTAAAAAGTTGGAAAAAACGTCGGCAGATTAGGCAACAACAAGCAATACCACCTCAAGAATGAAGAGTTAAAACACCATTATCCATTCGATAAACACGCTCTACTCGCTGAGCAATTTTCGGATCATGGGTCACAATCACCAAAGCGGTGCCCTGAGTTAAACTCAGCTCTAACATGCATTGATAAATTTCATCCGCAGTTTTCCCATCTAAATTTCCCGTGGGCTCATCCGCTAAAATACAAACAGGCTGTGTCACTAAAGCACGGGCAACCGCGACTCGTTGTCTTTCTCCACCAGATAGCTCTGCCGGTTTATGATGACGTCGAGCAGCCAAACCCACCTGTTTTAATACCGCTTCGGCTCTAAACTGAGCCTGCTGCACAGAAACAGTTGCGCGAATCAGTAACGGCATTGCCACATTCTCTAATGCAGTAAATTCCGGCAATAAATGATGAAACTGATAAATAAAGCCTAAATGCTGATTACGTAAAACGCCGCGCTGCTGCTCATTCATAGTAGACAATACTTGTCCCATCACTTGAATTTGCCCCGATGAGGATACATCCAAACCACCTAACAACTGCAATAAAGTGGTCTTACCAGAACCTGAATTGCCAATAATTGCCACACGCTCACCGGCATTCACTGTAAAATTAACGCCGTTTAATACTTTGATTTCAGCAGGACCTTGATGAAAAATTTTGGTTAACTGTTGGCACGCCAATATTGCTGTATTATTCATATCGTAAAACCTCAGCAGGCTGTACTTGCGCTGCACGATTGGCGGGATATAAAGTGCCTAAAAAACTCAACAGGATTGCTGTCGTCAAAATACCAAGGATATCACTTAATTTTATTTCTGTAGGAATATAATTCAGATAGTAAGCCGCAAACCACTGCACATGAAAGAGTTGCTGCAAACCTGCCATAATATCCGTCAAAGCCCATGTTAATATCAGCCCTAATACAATACCCACACAACTCCCACCAATGCCTAATAATAATCCTTGCGCCATAAAAATTTGTTTTATTTGTTGAGCGCTAAAACCTAAGGTTCTTAAAATAGCAATATCCGATTGCTTGTCGATCACTAACATGACCAATCCAGAAACCACATTAAATCCTGCCACCGCAACAATTAAAAATAATAATAACATCACAATGATTTTTTCCATTTTCACAGCACTAAATAATTGACCTTGAGTTTGAGACCAATCACTCACTTGATAATGGGAACCCCATTGACGTCGCAGCTGAATGGCTGCTTTTGGCGCTTCAAATACATTTTGATATAACAGACGCACGCCCTTCACTCGATCGACCGGAAGACCTAACAAACGCATGGCATCGACGTCATGAATCAGTGCCATAGATTGATCCAACTGCGCACCCAATTCAACCAAACCCACCACTGTAAAACGTTTATATCTGGGTAAAGCACCAAAGGGTGTTAAACGCAATTGAGGCAATACCATAACAACACTATCACCCACATGAACACCTAAATTATCCGCTAACCCTGCACCCAAAATAATGCGATATCGACCTGCTTGTAACTGCGAAAGTTGGCCAACACGGATAAAATGATGAGCAACAGAAACTTGATTTTCATAATGCGGATCAATACCTGAAATTTGTGCGCCGGAGACACGTCCAGAAAAAGAGAATAGCCCTTCAATTGCTACCAAAGGTGCAACCGCTTTGAGTGTGGGATCTGCCCGTTTTAATTGTTCAGCAAATTGTGGCCAATGATCGATACCCGATTCTGATTCCAATAAAACATGAGCAATATTACCTAAAATGCGCACTTCTAATTCTCGTTCAAAACCATTCATGATCGATAAAACCAAAACCAATGCAGCAACGCCTAACATCAATCCCAATAAAGAGATTAAAGAAACGAAGGAAAAAAAATGTGTGTGATGTTTAGCGGCGATATAACGACCACCAATAAACAGTGCGGCTGGTTTAAACATGCAGCGATTAAATCATACTCCCAATCCCTCGACCAAATGAAAGATGCAATCCCTGAAAAAACCTCTTAGACTATTACACTCAAATACCTTTAGAAGAGAATTGGCTATGACCACAGCAGAACAACGCGCTTATTATCGCGCCAACGATACCGCCTACCTTCACTATCGAACATTAGAATCCCCACCGATTTCGTTAGATCCCTACTCTGCGCAATTTCATGTGCCTCAATCACTCCATCTCATTGGTGAGCTGCAAAAATTAGCCATTGAATCAAACCAGATGCTGAAATTAATTTACGCGGAAAATCCAACCTTAGGCCAGTATTTAGAAACACTCCATCAACGTTTTGATTGTTTGACCCAATTGACTATTCTAAATCAGCCAGCCGCCTCACCGCAGGCTACGCAAGAAATTAATTTAAGTGCCGGCGGCATGGCTTTTTATACGGAATTGGAATTATTAGTTGGAGATTATCTGCATTTGCAATTGACGCTCTTTCCAAATTTAACCAATATTTTGGCCATCGCCTGTGTGCGAAATAAAACCCGGACAACCCATGCGAACACCCACACTTCATCCTATCGCATCGGGGTAGAATTTGTCGGTATTCGAGAAGTTGATCAACAGCTGATCGTTAAACATTTAATGCAGCAACAACTGCGAGAACGTAAAACTCGAGCAACAGTGTAGATCATCGTCGCTTAATTTAGGTTAGAGTTTGATTAAAATCGTCACGAACGCAGCCAAGACGCGGCGAAAATCAGCGAAAAAGCGGAACGTATAAATAACACTTGAGCATTTTGAGCTAATTTTCAACAAAGTATTGGCAAGTGCAGTAGATTTTAAAAAATCGTCTAGGCCAACCAAAAAGCTAATCCACTACCCAATAAAGCACCCGCTAAAATTTCTAACGGGGTGTGCCCCATACGCTCACGCAAACCTATCCACCCTGTTTGCATTGAAATAGGCAGTTGACTCTGTAGCTGGTTAATACGATTAGCTTGCAAGCCTATTTGACGCCGCAAGCTACTGGCATCCAAAATCACTATCACCGCTAAGGTCAATGCAACACCAAACGCTGCTGAATCAAATCCTTCTCGCAACCCCACTAACATCGCCATACTACTCACAATGGTCGCGTGGTTGCTTGGCATACCACCATAACCGATTAAATCCACCGCCCAACGCCGCTCGCGCAAACAATTGATCAGAAATTTGCATAGACCTGCTGACAGCCACGCCAAACCCGGCATAATCCAATAATTACAATGCATCATTTTGTCATTCCACAAATTGAATCCAAACCAGTAACCATAACAGTACCGTGATCATTAAGGGCTTATCACTGAGCAATACATCGGTAGGAGATTCGCCTTCCGCACGAGTTTCTACCACCCACCAATAACGGAATAAACCGTAGAGCACCAAAGGAATACTCATCACCATTTCTGGCCGCACGGAAACCACAAATAAACTATAAAAAACAAAAGCGCCGGTTGCTGACATTTGCGCATAACGATCCGCTAATTTGACGGTATATTCCGCTAATACTTGCCGACTTTCACTGCCTCGTTGCTGTAATTCTTGCCGACGCTTAATCGCAGCTAAATAAAGTGCAAGACATAACGTGGTAATAAACATCCAAGAAGACACAGGTACGGAAATAGCTTGCGCACCGGTATACACCCGCAACACAAAACCAAGAGCAATACAAAAAATATCCAACACTGGTTGATGTTTTAAATAAAGTGAATACGCAATATTTAAAATAATATAGAGCGTAATCGGCATTAAAATTTGCGGACTCCACAAACTACCTAAGAATAAGAAGCCATAGAGAAAAAATAAGGCGATTTTAGCTTGCCAAGGCGCTAACGTTCCAGCAGCTAAAGGTCGTTTCTTGAGTTTATCGGCATGCAAACGATCCTTAGGTAAATCTACAAGATCATTTAAAACATAGACAGCGGATGCTGCGATACAAAATAATAAAGTTGCTACGCCAATATGCAGCCAAGCAGTTAAATCATTTAACTCACCAGCAAATAGAATCGGTGCCAGTACAAAACCATTTTTGACCCATTGACGGATGCGCAATAACTGAATCCACTTCATCATCATTTATTACCCGAGCACTCGGTGTTAGAATCGCCACGCTAAATTTATGACCCACATTGATGAATCACTCCTATGAAACTCGCCGTAACTTATACTATTTTCGCTATTGCAGCCACGCTATTTAATTTGGCCAGTCAGGTTTTATTCAGCCAATTGTATCGAGGCCTTTTTAATATTGAAATTGCGCTCTTGATTGGCACTTTGGTCGGTTTAATGGTGAAATATTTGTTAGATAAAAAATATATCTTTCAAATTACGACGCAATCCCTGCGGCAAGACGGCTATCAGTTTATGCTCTATAGCATGATGGGGCTGATCACAACTTTACTTTTTTGGGGCACGGAACTCTCCTTTGAATATCTATTCCACACGCCACTTTGGCGCTATTTAGGCGGTGCTTTAGGACTCAGTATCGGCTATTACAGCAAATATCATTTAGATAAGCGCTTTGTCTTCTGCCAGCGGTAGAGGGAAAATTATGGTATTTCTATCAGGCTGGGGACATTATCCAATCATTGCGGCGGATCTATCACGACCTGCACACCTCGCCAGTATACGTCAACAATTAAATAACTCTGCCTCCATCATTGGCCAAGGTCATCAACGTAGCTACGGCGATAGCGCATTAGCACAACACATGATTCGCATGACCACTTTCGATCGACTGCTCGATTTCAACCCAAAAACCGGTGTCCTCATCTGCGAAGCGGGCATCTCACTCCAGCAATTGTTAGCTATTTTTGTACCTCGCGGTTGGTTTCTCCCTATTACACCAGGCACCAGCTATATCAGTATGGGTGGCGCCATTGCCAGTGATATTCATGGAAAAAATCACCATCTCAAGGGTTGCTTCAGCGAATGTCTATACAGTTTTTCTCTGATGATTGCATCGGGTGACATTCTTGAATGTTCCCGAACACAAAATGCTGAACTCTTTTACGCGACTTGCGGTGGTATGGGATTAACCGGCATTATTTTAACGGCACATATTCAATTAAAAGCCATCCAAAGCGCGTGGATAACAGAAACGCAATATTCCGCTCACCATCTCAATGATTTGTTAGATTTATTTGAAGCCCATCATCAAGCAACTTACTCTGTTGCCTGGATTGATACCTTGGCCCAGGGCACTCAATTAGGCCGCTCCATTTTAATGTTAGGTGAACACAGCGCCATCGGCAGTTTGACATTAGCGAAAAAAAATAATCGAACCCTGCCCATTAATTTACCTATATGGGTACTCAATCGCTATTCCATTAGCGCCTTTAATCAATATTATTTTTACCAAGGCAAAACAACGACACAACCTAGACAAGTCCCCTATCAAACATTTTTTTATCCCCTCGACACTATTCAACACTGGTATCGGCTGTATGGTAAAAATGGTTTTATTCAATATCAATTTGTCGTCCCTAAAGCTGCAGGGCGAACGGCGCTAACACACATATTAACAACCATTCATCAATATCAGCAGTATCCTTTTTTATCCGTCCTCAAAGCCTTTGGCCCTGCTAATCAAAATTATTTATCCTTTCCAATGGAAGGTTATACCTTAGCTTTAGATTTTAAATTGAATAATACCTTACTGCCTTTGTTAGATATTTTAGATGCTATGGTTTTAAGTTATGGTGGACGACTCTATTTAGCCAAAGATGCCCGCATGAGCGAAACCACATTTAAAAATAGTTATCCGGAATGGGAAAAATTCCAAAGAGTTCGCCATCAATGGCAAGCTCATACCCGGTTTAACTCAGTACAATCTCGACGCATAGGATTATAACGTATGAAAAAAGTGCTGATTATCGGCGCAACCTCTGCTATTGCAGAAGCGACCGCAAGACTTTGGGCAAACGCAGGTCATCAATTATATTTATTGGCTCGGGATGAACAAAAATTAATAACCATCGCGCAAGATTTAAAAATTCGTGGTGCAGCTCAAGTAGATTATGCAGCCGCTGACTTCGATCAAACAATGAAACATGCCAAACTAATCCAACAATCCTTAAGCTCTTTGCACACCTTTGATTATGTGCTGATTGCTCACGGGTATCTGCCTGCAGCGCATATTTCGGATCACAATATTCCCTTGGCATTAGCCAGTTTCCATACCAATGCAGTCAGCACACTGAGTTTTATTCATTTTATTATTCAACAATTCAAACAACAAAAATATGGCACCCTTGCAGTGATTACTTCTGTTGCAGGCGATCGTGGCCGTCAATCTAATCCTATTTATGCCGCAGCCAAAGCTGCAGTGAGCGTTTTTTTACAGGGCTTACAACATCAATTTTACCGGTCAAATATTCATATTATTGATATAAAACCAGGATTTGTTGACACCCCCATGACCGCTGAATTTAAAAAAGGATTGCTGTGGGCACAACCAGAAACCATTGGACAAGGCATTGCACAGGTTTTTCAACAGCCCAAAAACTGCATCTATCTGCCCCAATTTTGGCGTTATATTATGTTGATTATTCGATGGCTACCGGACTTTATTTTACATCGCACCAAACTTTAAATAATGACTATGAATTTTTTTAAAACGACTCTGTTCACTAAATCTATTTGGCATCTGATTTGTCTTATTTTATTAGGGTCAGGATTGATCTCTATTTATTACCGTCAAATCATGAATTTTGATACCCTATTTAATAGTGATTCAGTTTACTTGTCAGTACTCTTTGATGATTTAGCCTATTATCAGGGAAAATTATCCCATTGGTTTTTAACGCCAGCACCCTATTTTTTCCCTGACATGCCCATATTTTTTTTCAGCAGTCTTTTAACACCCTCTATCTACCATCGTTTTTTTATTGCAGCATTTTTACAACTGGCCAGCACTTATTTTTTAGCACATCAATTACGCCAAGTATTTTCCACTCGCCTTTGCACTTCTGTTGGATTGTCTATTATTTTTATTTTGGCCTGTATTGTATGGATACCACAAGATCAATCACCTTATATTTTTGGATTTTTAACCACCTATCACTTCGGCACCTTGATGCTAGGCTTAGGATTTTTAACACTGTTTTTTAAATCCCTTCTCCAACCCAAAAGCAAACCAATATTCATCAGCCTATCTATCATTGCTGGCGTTGGCGTTGCCTCTGATCTTATTTTTGTGATTCAAATTTTATTACCCCTGGTTGCAACTATCTTTATCGTTCGAAGATATGCCCCAACACTGCCAAACATGAAACAGCAAAGAAATTATGTGCTGGCAGGAATGATCATTGGCCTGCTCATTAAAAGTTTGATGACCAAAGATCATGCTCACCGATATTTATTAAAAAGGCATAAGGAATTATTCCAGCATTTTTTCTATTTATTAGATATTCTGCAAAGTTGGATTCAAGCCCATCCCCTCGTTAGCGCAACAGTTTTTCTTTTTTATATATGTATAGCATGGCATTGGTATCAGCTCTATCGCAACCGACAAGACAACCAAAACCATCGTTTTTTACTCACTACTTTTGTTTTATTATCCCCCCCCATAACCATCATAATCGTTTTTATTAACGGCCTTATTTCATTGCCAGATTGGTTTAATTTACGTTATTTTCAAAACCTTTTTTGGTTCCCCATTTTTTTCTGTTGGTTGCTCCTCGACTCATTGCCTACTATTAAAAAACCAATAGCGCTCATCATTTTAGTGAGCTTTTTAATAGGCACTATTTTTTTAATCTACCCTAAAAC
>JAHFSE010000153.1 GCA_023265895.1 Gammaproteobacteria bacterium | reverse complement strand
ACGCAAAATATCTTCAGGGATATTGTCTGCTAACAATAATTTTAACCAATCAATTAATTCTGATGTTGAGGGTTTTTTCTTTAAACCAGGTACTTCACGCAGTTGAAAAATAGATCTAACGCTTCTTTGACCATGGAGGCTTGAATATCAGGAAAATGTACCTTTACAATGGCCTGCATATTGGCTTTGTCAGGAAAGCTAATATAGTGAAAGAAACAACGACGCAAAAAAGCATCGGGTAATTCTTTTTCATTATTGCTAGTAATGACTACAATAGGACGCTGTATGGCTTTAATGGTTTCTTGAGTTTCATAAATATGAAACTCCATTCGATCTAGCTCTAATAATAAATCATTCGGAAATTCGATATCTGCTTTATCTATTTCATCAATTAATAAAACGCATTTGCTTGATGCAGTAAATGCCTGCCATAATTTACCTTGTTTAATATAATTTCGAATATCATGCACGGTTTCACTGCCTAATTGTGAATCACGCAATCGTGATACAGCATCATACTCATACAAACCTTGCTGTGCTTTTGTCGTCGATTTAATATGCCATTGGATTAAAGGTAGCTGTAAAGCCTCGGCAATTTGCTCCGCCAACAAAGTTTTTCCCGTGCCTGGCTCTCCCTTAATCAACAAAGGACGCTCTAGTTGAATAGCCGCGTTAACTGCTAGTTTTAAATCATCGCTGACGACATAAGCATCAGTACCTTCAAATTTCAGCATGATATTATTCCCATTAATTAAAGTTAGAATGATCGTCAAAGGATAACATGGTTTCAAAAAAATCATATCAAAATCATGACGATACCCATCACACTTCAAGATGCGAACTTTAACCCTCTACCGTCATCCCGCGACTTGATCGCGGGATCCAGATTTTATGCCTAGATTCCGCGGTCAAGCCGCGGAATGACGAACTGAGAGATCCGCATCTTTAATCACGAATGCTATATAACCTTCGTATCATTCATTTATTTTTATTCTAAATAGAATCCACATAAAATTATTTTCTGTGGCTTAGGGGGGGTATGAGAATGAAGTGACGCCAACAAAAAGATAATTATTTGTTAGAATATGAGTTCTGCATCATCTAATCTCCATAGGGCTTACAACAAACATGAGCAAAATCCCACCGTCCTTTGTTCCCATGGGTCGCCCCTATGATCCTGATCGATCAACTGGCGAACGATCTAAAGTAACCCATGAGCCAGCTCGCATTACTCATCCATCTCAACCGTTAGAACTACCCGCGCAACATCTCTATTTAAGTTTTTCTCAACCTCATCATATGACTTCTGATGATCCAAATAATCTATTATCGCGTGGCACTATTTTAACGCCCCCAATCCCTGAACGTGTGGGTGGATTCAGAGCGTCAGATCGAACTTACATTAATTATCTTCAAGCTAGAGAAAAAACGCTTATACCTGATGGTTATTTATGGGTTGAAGAAAATGGTCAATTGTTTCGCTGTGATTTTTTGCAATGGTTTGAACGGACCGGTGTAGTTTATTTGCCTTATTTATTATTTGCAGAAAAAAATTTATTAGAGCTTCATCCACAAACGATAAAAACCAATGTTGACTGGTCTCATCAAGCAGCCATTTTAGATCAATTATTTGTTAGAAAAATCTCAGAGAAAATTGGCTGGGGTGTTTTTGCCCGGACAGAAATAGAAGGTATCATTGGTGAATATACAGGTATTATCCATTCGTTATCTGCAGGAAATCCTTATACGATGTTTTATCGCCAACAGGCAGATATTACTTTAAATATTGATGCGCGATTTATGGGAAATATCACACGATTTATCAATCATAGTCAACACGCGAATATTCAAGTGGATGAAACACTGACTGAGGATGGAATTTTGCATTTGGAATTTCGATTAACACAAAAATTAAAGCCACAACAACAATTACTGTTAAATTATGGCGCAAGCTATTGGCTTTATGAACAACCACAGATACTACAAGCTTAGATTAAGTATCCAAGCAAACTACTGAATGCTGAGATTGCTCATGCTGAGAAATAATTTGCAATGCTTGCCACGCATCTTCTATAAAATGAATGGGCTTAGCATGCCCTATCACCGGTGTTTCACTACACGCACCTAACAATACCGTCAACTTAATTAATTCACGCTGCTCATTATAAAATTTTGTTTTTATTAAAATATGATTGAGTTGCGTTGCAACATAATAGGCATTTTTTAACTCCGTTTCTGCCAACAAAATAGCAAATCTATCGCCCCCTAAATGTGCTGCAATATCTCCGGGACGTCGAGCATAGCCACGCAAGATATGCCCTAATTCATGGAGTATTGCTGCTTCAGTTAGTGCCGCAGGAGGTGTCGTACTAATTTGCAATAACACTAACGACAGTGGCTGTTGCGAACGCGCAGCACGTCGCCATTCATTGGATATTGCGCGCTCGAAGCTCGCCGCATTGGCAAGCCCAGTTTTATGATCTAACGCGACTAAAGTGTGGGGGCGTTTTGAGGCGGCAAGATGATAGCCTTGGGTTAATTGCAGCATTTGATTTTTTAAAAATTGTGATCGATGAATGCTATCGAAGACCGAAGCTAAAATAAATAAACAACTGCAACTGACTAACCAAGCATAAATAAATTGTGAAATAACAATCGATGCAGCCTGCGTTGTTGACCAAAACCAATATTCCATTAAACCATGAGTGATTACCCCCACGAATAAAGCACGCTGACTGACTCGCGCACATAAACCCAATGTCATTAATAGCGGCAATAATAATAATTGATAAAATAAAGCATCGGAAATAAGCGTTGATGTCATCGCATTGCTGATAAATGTCAGCGTCATCACGATAGCAGTAATTAAAACCAACCATGAAAGATGGCGCACGATAAAAAGAGAATAGGAGGCGCCAATTAAAATGAACAAAGCAACCAGAGTAAACCCTTGTAATATCCATTTGGGATGACTGGTAGTTGACATACTCAGCAATCCCACGCTTAAACAAACTACGGCAAATAACCACAACAAACTTCTAACGCTCTCAATAGCAGATTCTATCATTTGTTGTTGGAAAGAAGACTCTAGGGGTTGAGGAAAAGCAAACCAACCCCATAATCCCTTTCTCAGTTGCTCAAGCTCCAGTAATGCAGGCATATCTAGTAGGGCCTGTTGATCTGGAGATTTTAAATACTTCATAACTGATACCAATGAACTGCTTAAAACATTGAAGCCCATTGGAAAGTATAGAAGCCAAATTTTGAACTGCTGAGATTTAAAAGTAACAGGCTCTAACGGGTTCGAATGCGGTTCACCGCTGATTGCCAGCCTTGATAGAGGCGTACTCGCACATCTGATTTCATTTCAGAATAAAATCGCTTTTCAACTTGCCATTGCTGAGCAATTTGATCTAAATCCCGATAAATGCCCAATTGCAATCCTGCTAAATAGGCTGCACCCAATGCGGTGGTTTCTGTTACCACAGGACGATCCACTTGTGCATCTAGGATATTTGCTAAAAATTGCACCATCCAATCATTCGCAACCATACCACCATCGATACGCAAAGTTGTCGAACGCGCAGCGCCGTCTTGCTCCATCGCCTTGACTAAATCTACCGTTTGATAACAAACACTTTGTAAGGCCGCCGTTGCAATTTCTGCTGGACCAGTATCTCGCGTTAAACCTAAAAGCGCACCGCGTGCATCGGGATCCCAATGAGGCGCCCCCAATCCGGTAAATGCAGGCACTAAATAAACCGCTTGATCGCTATTAATACTTTCTGCTAACGCTTGAGTTTGCGCAGCGTTTTGAATAATTTTCAAACCATCACGTAACCATTGCACCGCCGCACCAGCAACAAAAATGCTGCCCTCTAATGCATAAGTCACCACACCGTCCAAACGGTAAGCAATGGTTGTTAATAAACTATGCTGACTCTGAACTGCAATATTTCCCGTATTTAATACCAGAAAACACCCGGTACCATAGGTGCTTTTTGCCATACCTGGTTGAAAACAAGCTTGGCCCATTAAAGCAGCCTGCTGATCGCCAGCGATACCCGTGATTGGCACTGAAACGTTCCATAATAATTGATTTTGGGTATGGCCAAATTCAGCACAGCAATCCATCACTTCAGGTAAGAGAGATGAAGGAATATTAAATAATGCTAATAATTCTGGATCCCAAATTTGCTGATGAATATTGAATAGTGAAGTACGCGAAGCATTAGTAGCATCGGTTTTATGACTGTGTCCATCCGTTAAATGCCATAGAATGAAAGTATCGATCGTTCCAAAAGCTAGCTCACCCTGCTCTGCTGCAATACGAGCACCCGGCACATGGTCTAATAACCAACCTATTTTACTGGCAGAAAAATAAGGATCTAATAACAAACCGGTTTTTTGCTGAATGACAGATTCGTGCCCTGCTTGCTTAAGCGCGTCGCATAGATTTGCAGTACGCCGATCCTGCCAAACAATCCCACG
>JAHFSE010000030.1 GCA_023265895.1 Gammaproteobacteria bacterium | reverse complement strand
GTTATCAGAAATTTGTTTAATAGCTCGAATTAGTTCAGGCGCCAATTGAAATTCATCCAGCACCATTGGCGTAGACAAGCTTTGCAACAAACCTTGCGGATCGGTTTGTGCCGCAAGCAATAAAGCCGAATCATCTAAGGTGTAATAAGGCAGCTCCAACTCAAGCGCAATTTCTTTGGCCAAAGTGCTTTTGCCGGCCTGCCTGGGACCAGAGATATAGACGATGCGAAAATCCTTCATTAACTGAAGAACTCTTTTCTTAACAACTCTTTGAAACATAAAGACAAGTTTAATTAATAATCCGAGAATTAAGATGATATAATCCGAGAATTATGGATTAATAATCCGAGTTTTACAACTGAGCTCTATAACAGAACTATAGAGGACTGTTAGCTTTTTCAGATTGCCAACGAGCATCAGACATGTTTATGTTTCCTAAATTTATCGGCACGTTGTGAGCATATGTCGATACGAAGGACATGCCCAGAAAATGTGTCGATGTTTTTTGATTTTATCGACACATTATCAACCATTCGATCAAAAAAACCGTTTTGAGGTGCTTCTCAAATAAAAAAGCCCAAACCTACAAATAGGCTTGGGCTTTTTATTACCACCCCGAAAAATTCGCGCTTAGATAGCGTCAGTACCTGTCTCACCGGTTCGAATACGAATGGCTTGTTCCAGCGTGGTGACAAAAATTTTGCCATCGCCGATTTTTCCAGTATTCGCTGCCTTGGTGACTGCTTCAATCACTCGATCTACCATATTGTCCGCGCAAGCCATTTCAACTTTTACCTTGGGTAAAAAATCTACCACATACTCAGCGCCACGATACAACTCAGTGTGACCTTTCTGACGACCGAAGCCTTTCACTTCTGTCACAGTAATGCCTTGAACACCAATATCAGAGAGTGCCTCACGCACATCATCTAATTTAAAAGGCTTAATAATCGCTGTTACCATTTTCATCAGACCCTACCTCCCAAAGTGAAATATCCAACCCGCATATTACGAGCAATACCTATCCCAAAAATCAGCGCATCAACCATGCAGGGACCATGCCTAAAGAAAATAGCATAAAGCGGCAAGAAATCCCTATTAAAAGGAAATCATTTCGCACCAGGTAAGGTCCATAAACAATTCCATGCACCATGATGGAACGAATTAATACATTCAAGACCCATCACACAATAATATCAATTTGGATTCTATGCATGCGTTTGTTAGAATCTCAGCCCATCTTTTGATCATAGGAGTATACGGCATGCATCAGGAACATTTTATCAGCCGTCTGTTAGAGCGCGTCGAATCACTACTGCCCAAACAAATCATGCCGCAAGAATTGCAAAACACTCTGAAAGCTGTACTCAAAGAATCTCTCAGTAAATGGGATCTCGTAACGCGAGAAGAATTCGATATTCAAAATGAAGTGCTGCATAAAACACGGCAACAATTAACTCAATTAGAGCAGCAGGTGAAAATGTTGGAGCAACAGAAAATATAAATCCCCCCTACCCCCCTTTGTTAAAGGGGGGCAACTATTTTGTGGCGCGCATTGACTTCCCTCTTTGAAAAAGGGGGATTTAAAAGAGTAATTGAAGGATTAATTTTTCACTCTTAACAAGGAAGTAGCAGCATCATGTCACTAGCAGTAGTCCTCTCCCGCGCTTGCGTGGGCATTCACGCCAAACTCATTTCAGTAGAAGTGCATATCTCCAACGGATTACCTGGATTATCCATCGTGGGCTTACCCGAAACCGCGGTCAAAGAAAGCAAAGACCGCGTCCGCAGCGCGCTGATGAATTCCGGCTTCGAATTTCCCATGCGCCGCATCACCATTAACTTAGCGCCCGCCGATTTACCGAAAGAAGGCTGCCGATTAGATTTACCGATTGCATTGGGAATTCTTGCTGCATCAGAACAACTCGATGTAACACAATTAGAAAATAAAGAATTCATCGGTGAATTAGCCCTCACAGGAGAATTGCGACCAGTCAGCGGCGTACTGCCTTCCTCATTAGCAACCAGCAACGCGCAGCGAGAATTATTTGTGCCCACCGCCAACGCTCACGAAGCCAGTTTGCCAAAACACAGCCAAGTGCGTAGCGCAAATAATTTATTAGAAGTCTGTGCGCACTTATATCAGCAAAAAATTTTAGCCATTCATACCTCTGCCATTCCTGCAGAAAATACCGCCTACGGTTTAGATCTCAGTGATATTAAAGGCCAAGATCATGCTAAGCGGGCGTTAGAAATCAGTGCGGCCGGTGGACATAACTTGTTAGTTTATGGACCGCCCGGCACAGGAAAATCCATGTTAGCCGCACGCTTACCGAGTATTTTACCGCCGCTGACCGAAAGTGAATCCTTAGAAGTCGCCGCCATTCATTCCGTTGCTCATAAATTTCATCCGCTCAATCAATGGCGGGTGCGACCTTTTCGTCATCCCCATCACACAGCTTCTGCCGTTGCACTAGTCGGTGGCGGCAGTTATCCCAAACCTGGAGAAATTTCTCTTGCTCATCACGGTGTTTTATTTCTCGATGAATTACCGGAATTTGAACGCCGTGTACTAGAAGTATTGCGCGAACCGCTAGAAACTGGATCTATTTTAATTTCTCGCGCCCATCAGCAAATTGATTTTCCTGCGCAATTTCAATTAATTGCTGCGATGAATCCTTGCCCTTGTGGTTATTTAGGTCATCCGCAGCAAGCTTGCCAATGCAGCAAAGAACAAGTGCAACGTTATCGCAGTAAAATTTCTGGCCCATTACTCGATCGTATCGATTTACAAGTAGAAGTCCCCGCATTACCGAAAGGTACTTTGTCACAACCGAATCCACAAGCAGAAACCAGCGCACAAGTTCAAGCGCGCGTCATTGCTGCGCGACAATTGCAATTAAATCGTGCGGGCAAAGCCAACGTATTATTAACTAACAAAGAAATTGAACGGGACTGCGCACTGGCACCAGAGCTGCGAATTTTTCTCGAAACCGCCATCGAAAAAATGCGCCTGTCAGCGCGGGCTTATTTTCGCATACTAAAAGTCAGCCGTACTTTGGCGGATTTAGAACAACAAGAAACCATTGCTGCTCATCATATTGCGGAGGCACTGAGTTATCGGAAGTTTGATCGGGGAGTGTAGGAGCGCATATACTATCAAAGGCGTCTTTCTATCTATGATGAGAATACAATTCAGGATGAATTTTCAAGTGCAGGAAAAATATTCATGAAAAAAATTCTTTTTTGCAGTCGTCGGTGTTTCAAGATCTCCGGGACACACCCAATTTTATTTGGAGTGTACCTATACCTGGAGTGGTCGCAATACCCACAAAGATGTCTGCTCACAGTAAGCAAACATCTTTATGCTCAATAAATGGGTGCCTTATGGGCTAGCCAATCGCAAATTTGATCCCCAGCGACAAGACCGCATACAATCCTCCCCTTAAGAAAATTCACCTGCCAAAAATAGGTTCTCTTCCATGATTCAAGCGACTCAAACTAAAAAACCCTACGTATTAATTGTGCTCGACGGTTGGGGCTATCGCGAAGATCCCACTGATAACGCTATCGCTGCGGCCAACACACCTTGCTGGGATCAACTCTGGCAAACTTGTCCGCACACTTTAATTTCTGGTTCGGGTCACGATGTGGGTTTGCCCGATGATCAAATGGGTAACTCCGAAGTGGGCCACATCACTTTGGGCGCTGGTCGCGTGGTGTATCAGGATCTCACGCGAATTGATCACGCCATCGAAACCGGTGAATTTTTTAAAAATTCTGTATTGGTGAATGCAGCACAGCAAGCGAAAAATAACAGCGGTCGGTTGCATATTTTTGGTTTGGCATCTTCAGGCGGCGTACACAGTCATCAACAACATTTATTGGCAATGATTGATTTAGCGGCGCAACAAGGTGTAGAAAAAATTATTCTGCACGTTTTTTTAGATGGTCGTGATTGCCCACCGAAAAGCGCCGAGCCTTCTTTGCAATTACTCAATGCCCATTTAAAAAAATCGGGGCGTGGTGTTTTGGCTTCTATCACGGGCCGTTATTATGCAATGGATCGCGATCAACGCTGGGACAGAATAGAAAAAGCTTATCAATTATTAACAGAAAATATTTGCGATTATCATTACCCCGATCCAATTTCTGCTTTACAGGCAGCTTATGCGCGCGGTGAAAATGATGAATTTGTGCAACCCACTTTAATTGATACTGGCGAAAATAATTCAGTGCGCGATGGAGATGTGGTTGTTTTTATGAATTTTCGCTCGGATCGTGCACGACAATTAACGCGCTGTTTTATTGATAAAGAATTTTCTGGCTTTGCACGCAAGAAAATTCCTCAGCTCGCAACTTTTGTGACTTGCACACAATACGATGCGAATTTTAATGTGCCGATAGCTTTTCCGCCGCAATCTTTAAAACAAAGTTTAGGCGATTATTTAGCGCAACTCGGCAAAACACAATTACGCATTGCCGAAACAGAAAAATATGCCCACGTGACTTTTTTCTTTAATGGCGGCAATGAACAACCTTATGCTGGTGAAAATAGAATTTTGGTCAACTCACCTAAAGTCGCCACCTATGATTTACAACCCGAAATGAGTGCGCCTGAAGTCACTGACAAGTTAGTTTCTGCTATTCTGAGTGGCCAATACGATTTTATTTTATGTAATTATGCCAATGGTGACATGGTAGGCCACACAGGAATTTTTTCTGCTGCAGTCAAAGCTGCGGAAACCATTGATCACTGCTTAACAAAAGTCATTGCTGCGATTCGACAAATGCAGGGTGAATGTTTAATTACCGCTGACCACGGTAATTTAGAGCAAATGTGTGATCATAAAACCCATCAACCGCACACTGCACACACTTGCGAACCAGTGCCTTTGGTGTATGTCGGCGAAAATAAACAACTCACATTTTCTAGCCAAGGAACACTCGCCGATGTTGCACCCACTTTATTGCAGCTGATGAATTTGGAGATTCCGAGGGAAATGACGGGGAGAGTTTTGTGGGGGAATTGATAACTTATCGAATCAATGGAATATTTTCATGTCAAAAAAAATCATCATAATTGCAGGGCCTAATGGAGCCGGAAAAACAACTTTTGCACGTGAATTTTTACCCGCAGAAGGATTTTGTCTCAGATTCATCAATGCCGACCTTATTGCTGCCGGCCTTTCTCCTTTTGCGCCAGAAATTGCTGCCATTAAAGCGGGCAAGCTGATGCTACAAGAAATTAAATCATGTGTAGAAAAAGAAAAGAGCTTTGCTTTTGAGACAACGCTCTCTGGCCTATCCTATCTACGCCACATAGAGCAATGGCGCTCGATGAATTACTCTGTCAGCTTATTCTTCTTGCAACTCTCTTCTGTAGAAACGGCTATTGCGCGCGTCGCTGAAAGAGTTCGCCAAGGCGGTCACAATATTCCAGAGCCCATTATTCGTCGACGATTCACCGCAGGCATCTATAATTTTGAAAACTATTATCGCGCTGCGGTAGATAAGTGGGCACTGTACGATAACACAGAGGCTGAACCGACTCTCATTTCATCTGGAGCTAGAACATCATGACTAACATAAATACAACAGATAAAGAAATTGCCGGCTCCTTAGCTGCAATGAAAAGAGCTGCTCTGGCTGCGCGTAAACTTGCTATTCAAACGAATACTGGAATTGTGATGGTCAAGGATAATAAAACCATTATCGTAACGGCAGAGGAATTAATTAAAGCGGGTTATGGGAAGTAACTTTTGGGTCGAGAGAAAATATTATGAAGGAAGCAAAAAATGAATGCTGTATCCTCCGAAATACAGAAACCGTAAGTCGGGTTACGCGAGTACGCTAACCCGACCTACAATTTCCAACGCAATGCGCTGCTCTTATTGATGCCATACAAATCAACATTGCCACGCTTCCATTGCTTTACACCCCAATAAAAAGTTAAACTACTCGTTGAATAATTCTCTCCAAGCCAATCATTTTTAATGAGTAGTTTTATCATGACAGGCAGAAGAACCGTTAAATATCAGCGGCACACAACAGCAGCTACGCAAGGCACACAGCCTAAGCCTCGCCTACCAACTATCCTTGAGGAAATATCTGCAGTTCAGACACCTCAAGTATCACCTCATAACAACACGGTTCCTAACAATAATCCAAGAGCACCATCCAGCGTTAACAGAGAAACTATCCTAAAACAAATTAAAGAAATAAAAGCTGGTCTTGCTGAGATTCAGAAAATTTCAAAACAGATTGATCGCAAAATAAATCATGAAGCTCGAAGTAACATAGCGTAATTTGACTATTTACAAATTGCCACAGAGCAGCTAGGGAGTATTACCAACAATCTGACATTCAAAGTTTTCAAGACGATCCTCGCAAAATTTTTTTACCCATTTAAATTTTTTAGCTGCCAGGATTTAATATATGACGTAATTGAGTTTCCAATTGTCGATTCATACAGAGAATCTCACCGGATCATTTAGAGTATTTGGCCAAAATCCAAACCTGATCATGAGTATACGACCGGCAAAGTGCAGCTTTACTACGGACAAATCGTCACACCTGGATTGGGCGCCAAACCACCGGCAAAAATACGTAAGCCTAATTGATCATCGTAAGATACAGCGGACGAGCAAAAACTATTCGGCGTTAAACTGGTCAATGCAGGTGCAGCACCGGATCGCGTCACACTACTGGAAGCCCAAGGAATGGTGCCTGAAGTACTGCTACGCGGAATGGTAAAACCAATGCCTTCTTCATTGCCGCTGGATTTCGCAGTATAGAAAGCAACATATCCGCCGTTTTCATTCACCACTAATTCAACTTCATTGAGGCTGGCATCAACCCAATGACCAGACTGCAATTTCATCCATTTATAATTGATACTGGTAATGACACCATTAACAGTATTGTCGGTGGTGTTAATTTTTAAGAACGGCATGATGACACCGTCTTGAGTTAAGGTGGTTTTTGAACGAGTACGAATATGACTAAAGGTTAAGGTATGACCATTGGGTAACGTATAAGCCATAGTCACCGAATATCCCGAAGAACCTGGCAAATCTTGGCCTGAAGTTGCAGTTAAATCATAATCAGGGCCCCACTGACGTGTGGTCTCACCGCCAAAAGTACCGCCACTAAAACTATGTTGTGGCCAAGTATTTAAATCATCCACACCTGCTTTAGTTAAACCAAAGGCGCAACCGGTCGCTAATTCACTAGACACGCCAGAACTCGCTGGGCAAACACTGGAATCATAACTGCTGGGATATACCGCATAGGCAGAACCCAAATTAAATTCTAAGGTCGCGACTTGATCACCGCTGGTATTTAAATAAGCACCGGTGATGTCTGCAAAGGTAGCATTTTCACCATCAGCGCCAATTTTAGTGTTCGCCCGAATATGCCAGTCTTGATTAAATGAAACGCCCTCTAAGGCATCGATTTGACCGTTGCCATCCACGTCCGGATTAGCTGCGCGCAGAGAGACATTATCAATACTACCCAAATATTCCGCTTCGTCAGCACTGATACCTAAACTCGCAAGAAAATTACTGAGGCTAAAAGATTGGGAAACAGTGACTTGCTGAGTGCTACCATCTAACGTCACAGTACCTAAATCGGCTTTGCCTTCGGCCGTAGGCGCTACAACGTCTAAATCATTAGAGACAATTTTAAAAATACCGGCAATCATATCGGGGCCGGTTAATCCATTACCCGTCGCAATGAATACCAATACGTAAGGTCGTCCAGGATCTAACTCTAAAGAAAAAGCCCCAGTGGTTGGATTCACTTCAGCTACCACACGACGAGGGTTCGAGCTCCCGGGATTAATCGCCATCACATGGGTAACCGTTTGCTGTCCACCGATAGAGCGGGGGGAAGCATTACGCCCAATTACGTAATGACTTGAAGGAACAACAGCCAAATTACCCGATAGGGCAAACACCGGACCTTTCTGATCAGAACAACCCAATACGCCCACGACCAACAACGCACCCAAGATAAACTTTTTCATGGCTACACCCTCACAAATAAGGCATGATTTCTTCACTGTAGCACAGGCTAACCCTCTTGATTTTTAACAAGCTGCCCTTATCTCCTAGCGTTCAATTTCACAAAAGTGTCAAGCAAAGATACAAAAAGGTACCTGGATGGAACAGTATAGAGGCACAACCATATTATCCGTTCGTCGCAACGGCCAAGTGGCTTTAGGCGGCGATGGCCAAGTGAGCCTTGGCAACACAGTGATGAAAGGCAATGCTCGCAAAGTGAGGAAGCTTTATAAAAATACCATTCTCGCCGGCTTCGCTGGCGGCACTGCTGATGCGTTTACTTTATTTGAACGCTTTGAAGGCAAATTAGAAAAACATCAAGGTCAATTAGTGCGCGCTGCCGTGGAGTTGGCTAAAGATTGGCGAACGGATCGAATGCTGCGTCGGCTCGAAGCTTTGCTAGCGGTCGCCGATAAAGAATCTTCATTAATTATTACCGGCAATGGCGATGTGATTGAACCGGAAGAAGGCATCATTGCCATCGGTTCCGGCGGTGCTTTTGCGCAATCGGCTGCGCGAGCATTGCTACATAATACTGATCTCAGCGCCTACGACATGGTTGAAAAAAGTTTAGCCATCGCTGCTGACATTTGTATTTATACCAACCATCATCGCACCATTGAAACGCTCAACAGCGAATCATAAAAAAATTGATCGAGCGCATCATATCCACATCATTTTTATTGAGAGTGTTATGTCTAACTTATCCCCTAAAGCCATTGTTCAAGAATTGGATAAACATATTGTTGGCCAACAAAATGCGAAGCGCGCCGTTGCACTTGCACTGCGCAATCGCTGGCGCCGCATGCAATTACCCGAAGCATTACGCAATGAAATTTCGCCAAAAAATATTTTAATGATTGGCCCTACTGGCGTAGGCAAAACGGAAATTGCTCGCCGGTTGGCTAAACTAGCGCAAGCACCTTTTATCAAAGTAGAAGCGACTAAATTTACCGAAGTCGGTTATGTGGGTCGCGATGTAGAATCAATTATTCGAGACCTCATTGACATGGCTGTAAAAATGTTGCGAGAGCAAGCGACAGAAGGTGTACTCACTCAAGCAAAAGATCTTGCTGAAGAACATGTATTGGATGCACTGTTAAGACCTGCACGAAACGATGCCACAGCTGATGAACTGAAAGATAATAACACGCGTCAATTATTTAGAAAAAAATTACGTGAAGGTGAATTGAATGATAAAGAAATTGAAATTGAAATTTCTTCTGCAGCATTTGGGGTAGAAATCATGGCACCCCCTGGCATGGAAGAAATGACAAATCAATTGCAAAATATGTTTTCTAATTTGGCCAATCATAAAAAACGTCATAAACGCATGAAAGTAAAAGATGCATTAAAGCAATTAACTGATGAAGAAGCTTCGAAATTAATTAATGAAGATGATTTAAAATCCATGGCCATTCATTCAGTAGAACAAAATGGTATTGTGTTTATCGATGAAATTGACAAAGTTGCCAAACGAGGAGAAGTGAGCGGATCTGACATTTCTCGTGAAGGGGTGCAACGAGATTTATTGCCGTTAATTGAAGGCTGTACCGTAAGCACTAAATACGGCATGATTAAAACTGATCATATTTTATTTATTGCTTCGGGTGCTTTTCATTTATCAAAACCTTCGGATTTAATTCCTGAATTACAAGGTCGACTACCCATTCGAGTGGAATTACAGGCGCTCACACCACAAGATTTTGAGCGCATTCTAACGGAGCCCAATGCATCACTGACAGAACAATACCAAGCACTCATCGGCACCGAAGGTTTGCAAATCAGTTTTACCGCCGATGGCGTTCGACGCATCGCTGAAATTGCCTATCAAGTCAATGAGAGCACTGAAAATATTGGTGCGCGACGATTACATACCGTATTAGAAAAATTATTGGAAGATATTTCCTTTGAAGCAGACGAACATGTCAATGACACTTCAGCCTTTGTGATCAATGAAGCCTATGTGAGCGAACACCTCAATAGCTTGGCGGGCAATGAAGACATGAGTCGTTATATTTTATGACCGAACAAAAACCCATACCAAAAAAACTGCATCTGCACAAAAAATCCAACACCTTAGAGATTCAGTATGCTGACCAAACAGTCACGCTAACGGCAGAATATTTGCGCGTACATTCACCCTCAGCAGAAGTCAAAGGCCATGGCACACCAATTTTACAAACAGGGAAACAGCAGGTAGGCATTCAGCAAATAGAAATTGTTGGGACTTATGCTATTCGAATTCATTTCAACGACGGCCACAACACAGGCTTATACACTTGGAATTATTTATTTGAACTCTGCCATCACCAAGATCGCCTTTGGCAAGAATATCTAGATGCCTTAGCTGCAGCAGGCAAGTTTCGCGATCCGGATACTCAAAAAGTGATTCTGCGTTTTTAATTCTGATGATTATGCTACTTGCTCAAAATCCATTTCCCAATTAGGAAAAACAAGCACTGCCGGGTGACACTTGAGAGCACGCGCAAAAACTTTAGCGCGCTCTACCCCTAAATTTACTCGATCGTTTTCTATCGCGGAAATAGTGGCTTGAGGAATACCCGTTAATTCAGACAGCCGAGTTTGACTCAACGATTGAAGTTCACGCAGAATGCGAACGGATTCACCCACTGAAACATCAACCCGTTTTTTTGCTGGACGAAATGTTTTCATTTTAAGACCTCCGATAGTCATGCGGTGTCATTTGCACCACCTGAATCAGCAATAGATTTTCAACAATCCGGTAAATCACTCGCCATTGCAAACCAAGCCTAGAAGAACGAAAGCCTTTCCATTCACCCAGTAGTGCCTCATCGTGAAAACCTTTAATAGCACGTAACCCGAGAGGCCCAGAAAGTCTGGCAATATCTTTCCATTTCTCATAACGCTTTAAAACATCAATAGGCACTGAGCCTGAAAGTTGTTTATCCACACGGCGATGTTCTTCAATTTTCCACATATCACATTATGTATATACCAATAATAGTATGTCAAGGATAGCCTTTGAGAAATCTTTTAACTTTTGGCATAATCCGCAACCTCTGTCATCACCAATACAGCTTTTTTCTTTGACTACACTCCGCAAGGAACAATTACCATGACCCAAACGCCTACTGTTTACCAAGATCTCAGCTCCGTACAACTCATCGAAATGGCGCTTTGTCGCGAAGAAGGTGTTTTAGCCAACACTGGCGCATTGGTGGTTAATACGGGCGCTCGCACAGGTCGCTCACCCAAAGATCGTTTTATTGTTAAAGACGCACAAACGGAAAACACCGTGCATTGGGGTCCAGTGAATCAAGCGTTTGAATCTTCTCATTTCGATGCTCTGTGGAAACGTGTCGATGATTACAGCCAACAAAAAGACCGTTTTATTTCTCATCTTCATGTAGCGGCTGATCCCGAGCATTATTTACCTGTCAAAGTAGTGACTGAAACGGCCTGGCATAATCTGTTTGCTCGCAACATGTTTATTCGCCCATCACACTATAATCCAAGCAAAAAAACTGAGTGGCAAGTGTTGCACGCACCCAACTTTGTGTGCATACCAGAACGCGATCATACGAATAGCGAAGGCTGTATTATTCTGAATTTTACCGCGCAAAAAATATTGATTGCTGGAATGCGTTATGCCGGTGAAATGAAAAAATCTCTATTTTCTGTACAAAACTTTTTACTGCCAGCAAAACACGTATTACCGATGCATTGCTCTGCCAATGTGGGTGAAGATGGCGTGACTGCATTATTTTTCGGTTTATCCGGTACCGGAAAAACTACTCTGTCAGCAGATCCAGAACGTTATTTAATTGGCGACGACGAACATGGCTGGGCGCCAGGCAGCGTATTTAATTTAGAAGGCGGCTGTTACGCAAAAACCATTAACTTGAGTCAAAAAAATGAGCCTGTCATTTGGGATGCGATTCGCTTTGGCTCAGTGATTGAAAATGTCGTGGTTCATCCCGAAACTCGTTGCGCCGACTATGACGATGTGAGCTTAACGCAAAATGGCCGCACCGCTTATCCACTCGAACATATCCCTAAGCGTGTACTAGAAAATCGCGCAGGTGAACCTAAATACGCCATCTTCCTAACTTGCGATTTAACTGGCGTATTGCCGCCGGTTTCTAAACTCAGCAAAGAAGCTGCGGCTTATCATTTTTTAAGTGGCTACACCGCACTGGTCGGCAGCACAGAAGTCGGGCAAGGTACGGGTATTAAATCTACCTTCAGCACTTGTTTTGGCGCGCCCTTCTTTCCACGTCCAGCGGGTGAATATGCAGAACTGTTGATGAAGCGAGTAGAAACCTTCGGCACGCAGGTATTTTTAGTCAATACCGGCTGGACTGGCGGCCCCTATGGTCAAGGTCATCGCTTTTCAATCCCCACCACCCGAGGTGTTATTCGCGCCATTTTGAGCGGCGCACTGGATACCGTTGAAACTCAACACATCGATGTGATTAATTTAGATGTGCCCGTGAGTGTCCCTGGCGTTGAGCAAAATCTGCTGGTACCCAAAAATACTTGGAAAAATCCTGCAGAATATGATGCGAAAGCCAATGATGTGGCGCAGCAATTTGAGGCAAACTTTACTAAGTACAAGGTATCTGATGCGATTCGTCAGGCAGGGCCTAAAGCAGCTTAAATTTAACTCCCCCTAAATTTAACTCCCCCTACCCCCCTCTTTTAAAAAGAGAGGGTTTTGAGATTTTAGGCGCCCCCGATTCAATTAAAGAGGGGGCCGGGGGGAGTTTGCATAATCAAGGAAGTATCAGTATGCAGCAGGATGCGCTTTTTTACTGGTTAGCACTTTGGCGAATGGAAGGCCTTGGCCCCAGCCGCATTGCGACACTACTCCAATATTTTGGTGATGCAAAATCTGCGTTCAACGCACCACTTCGACAACTTGCCACCCTCATTCCCGAAGAAATTGCCCAACGTTTTACGCCTAACACTGAAAACCACCATCGATTGTTAAAAGGTGTCGAGACAGATCTTGCTTGGCACAATGCCTCAAACCAGCATCACATTATCAGCTGGCAAAATACTGAATATCCAATCCTACTTAAAAATATTGCCAGCGCACCGCCCATCTTATTTATCAAGGGTCATCTTTCTGTTTTGCAGCAACTGCAAATCGGTATCGTGGGCACACGACACCCAACGATGACAGGCCGCAGTGATGCTCACGCTTTTGCGCAACAACTGGCGCAGCAGGGCTGGACCATCACCAGTGGTTTAGCACAGGGGATCGATGCTTGCGCTCATGAAGGCGCTTTATCTGCACCTGGATATACCATTGCAGTATTGGCCCACGGATTAGACAGTATCTATCCATCTCGTCACAACGAACTGGCTAACAAAGTCTGTGAACAGGGCGCGTTAGTCAGTGAATTTCCTATCGGCACCGCACCACACCCACAATTATTTCCCCGTCGTAACCGAGTGATCAGCGGGCTCAGTCGAGGCGTGTTAGTGGTAGAAGCCGCGCAACGCAGCGGCTCTCTGGTCACAGCACGTTATGCCATAGAACAAAATCGTGAAGTATTTGCCATACCAGGTTCGATTCATAATCCTGTCGCTAAAGGCTGCCATGAATTATTACGCCAAGGCGCTTGCTTAACGGAATCTATTGCTGATATCACACAGGTGCTCGGCCTATTGACGCCAACTATAAATGCTATTGCAGCGTCGACCGAGGTAAAAACACCATCGGTAGAGCTACCAACAGAGTTAAGTGAAAATGAACTCTATTTATATAAGCTACTTAAATCAGAAATGACATCCATTGATTACTTAGTAGAGAACAGCGCACTGTCGCCGGCAGCGGTCAGCGCATTACTGACACTGCTGGAAATGAAGGGATACGTTCAAGCTATTTCAGGTGGATATTGTCGAGCACCATAATATTGAAAATAAATTAACTAACCAGCCACTTCTACAAGGCGCAATTTTCTTGCCAATCGATCCAACACACCGTTAATATATTTATAGCTATCCGTTGCACCAAACACTTTGGCTAACTCAACACCCTCATTAATGACAATGACATAGGGAATATCCAGTCTCTGAGAAAGTTCATAGGTACTCAATCGAAAAATACTCAAAGAAATTGGATCTAATTCTTTAATATCTCGATCAAGATAGGGCTTAAATAAAAGATCTAAATCTTCTAATTGATCCAATATTTTAACTAACAACTCATTGAAGTAGGGCACATCCACTTTGGTCATACCCGCTTCATCGTGAAATTGTTGTAGCAGTTGCTGCGAGGGCGTTCTTGCTAATTGCCATTGATACAACGCCTGAACTAACAAACGCCGTGATTTACGACGAGCGGCGGGCCTTACTTTCTGTGGTACTAAATTATTCATGAGTCATTGCTTTTAATAAATCGACCATTTCAATCGCTGTCAGCGCTGCATCTGCACCCTTATTACCTGATTTAGTCCCTGCTCGCTCTATCGCTTGCTCAATGGTATCTGTGGTTAATACACCAAACGCAATTGGCTTACCGGTTTCCATCATCACCTGTGCTGCACCCTGAGTACACGCACCTGCCACGTAATCAAAATGCGGCGTCCCACCACGAATAATTGCGCCTAAAGCAATTAATGCATCGCACGGCATGGTTGTCGCTGCTTTTTTTAAGGCTAACGGCATTTCAAATGCACCCGGCACACGCACAATGTGAATCTGCTCATCACTCACACCATGACGATGCAAAGTATCTAACGCGCCCTGAATAAGGCTATCCACAATAAAACTATTGAAACGCGCAGCTACAATACAATAACGTGCCTTTGACGATTTAAAGTGACCTTCGATGGTTTTGATATTCGACATAAATTTTCCTCATTTAAAACAGCATGATCGCATATTCATAAAACCACCCCGCCCCTTTGGGGCACCCCTCCACAGGAGGGGAATTTACAGATTCCCCTCCTGTGGAGGGGTGTCAGGCGCTAGCCTGACGGGGTGGTCGGTATTTATGAACAACACAGCTAATCTTTCGATTCTACATATTCAATAATTTCTAAGCCAAAACCAGATAACGCATTAAACTTGAGTTTAGAACTTAATAGTCGCATTTTCCTCACTCCCAAGGCTTGTAAAATTTGCGAGCCTGTTCCGATGGTACGATAAGCATGATGAGCAGAAGCATGTGCACCTGCAGGTTGACCTGAAAAAAATCCAGCAACCCGCTGCGACAAGGCATCCACCTGAATTTCTTGACCTAACAACAACACAACACCAGACGCCTGATTAGACACATAGCGCAAAGCTTTTTCTAATGACCAACCGGTTCGCCCTTCAATGCGAGCACCCAACAAATCACGAAAAGTATCTACTAAATGCACTCGCACAAAAGGTGCTTCGTTTTTTTCAACATCACCCTTGATCAAGGCTAAATGACAGAGTGAATCGATGCGACTATTAAAAACCACACAACGAAATTCACCATATTCCGTATCTAATATTTCTTCGCGCACGCGCTCCAGTGTTTTTTCATGCACGGTTCGATAATGAATTAAATCAGCAATAGTACCAATTTTTAATTGATGTTGTTGCGCAAATTTTTCTAAATCTACTCGACGCGCCATAGAGCCATCGTCATTCATAATTTCCACAATGACAGCGGCTGGCTCTAATCCCGCTAAACGTGCCAGATCACAACCCGCCTCTGTATGCCCTGCTCGATTCAACACACCGCCTGGCATTGCCATTAAAGGAAAAATATGACCCGGTTGAATTAATGCTTGTGGTTGCGCATTTTTCGCAACCGCGACTTGAATAGTCAATGCACGATCGGCAGCAGAAATTCCGGTAGAAATTCCTTCAGCAGCATCAATAGACAAAGTAAAATTAGTGCCGTGCTGACTGCCATTTTTATTCACCATTAATGGCAATGCTAATTGTTCACAGCGTTCTTTTTCTAAGGTTAAACAAATTAATCCACGAGCGAAACGCGCCATAAAATTAATATCTTCTGGCTTTACCCAAGCAGCAGCCATCACTAAATCACCTTCGTTTTCTCTATCTTCATCATCCATCAACACAATCATTTTGCCTTGACGAATATCTTCAATCAGTTCTTCAACGCTGTTCATTTTCATACAGTGATCCAGAGGAAATTAGCGACTCGCTAAACTTTGCTTTTGAATTTTCTTGGGCAATTTCAACCAACCCCTTAAAGCCGCATCCATCCGTGTTTGCCAACCATCACCACTCGCACGAAAAGCTGCTACAACTTCTGGTGAAAGCCGGATGGTGATGCGCTCTTTGGTAGGCATTTTTTGCGAACCACGCACGCCTAATTTTTTTAACAGTGATGAAGGCAGCGCCTCTCGTGCAGATTTAAATAGCGCTGAATCCACCAAAGATAAATCACTCACTTCACCTGTTTGATCAATTTTGGGTAATTGGTAAGCCATGTTTATTAGCCTCTCTTTGATTTGCTTTGCGCAAACTAATCACTCGTACACCTTTTTTTGTTTCAGTAAAACACAACACATGTAAACGACTTTCCAAATAACATAGGGCTATATAGCGCGCCTCTGGATAAATATGCCGCATATCCTGCCAAATTTTTGCAGCATCAAAATCGATTTCCCCTACACGCGCAAAATCCAACCCTCGCTCCGCGATATTCCGAGCATTTTTGGCAAAATCGTAACTAATTTCCATGTATCATTGTATGCACAATAAAGTATTTAAGCAAGGAGGCATTTAACCGCAGAGATCTTTCTTCAGCAGACGCTCAAGATAACGCGCAATAATATCCACTTCAATATTCACCCGAGTATGCGCCTTCCAACAGTTGATGTTAGTTTTTTCGCTGGTGTGCGGAACAATATTTACAGTCAATCGATTCGCCTCTACTGTATTGACGGTCAAGCTAATACCTTCAATACAAATAGAACCTTTCGTTGCAATATAACGCGAGAGATGATCAGGCACCGCAATCGTAAAACGCCAACTACGGGCATCATGCTGCTTATCCATAATTTCACCTACACCATCCACATGACCACTCACCCAATGACCACCCAGCGGCGTATTTAACGTCAGCGCTTTTTCTAAATTCACTGATGCACCAATCGATAGTTCACCCAACGTTGTTAGGCTCAAAGTTTCATTGGATACATCAGCAGAAAAACTTTTCTCGGTTAAATCAATCACAGTTAGACAAACACCATTGACCGCAATGCTATCGCCGAGCTGTACACCACCAAGAAAATCATCTCCTATTTCGATCGTCAGCCGCACGTCGCCGGAGACAGCATCTCGTATTCCTAATGAACCGACTGCTTGAATAATACCAGTGAACATAAATGCCTTAGAATGAAAACAAAAAACTTGATTAAAAAGTAGGCTCTATTGTAGCATGCACCGCTTTATCGACCACTAAAAATTTTTGGCTATTAAAAAACTCAACTATTTATTCAATAAAATTGGAGACAAAAAGTATGTCAGCGCCAGCTCAACTACAAGACGTATCTCGCGGTGCATCAGCTATCCCTCTATCAACACCAGTTGCAAGCCCATTCTCATCATTAATATCAAGCGCAGGTCCAGTAGACTTAACAGATTCACCCCGGCTATCAAGCGCAAGTGTTGAAATGACTCATTTGCGATGCGCCACAAATGGTCTCAGCACACTAGCAGATATCGACGATGACGAAGTCTCCGAGGCTCATAATGTAAGCCAGCCCTTACAGCTAAAGTGCGACCGCTCGCAATATAATACACTGAGAAATAGCCACCTTATGACAAAGTCCGCTACTCTGATGATATGGGAAAGAACAACACATAACAGTGATCAAGCATTGATGCAAACTCTACTATCAACCCAAAGTCTCGCATTGGCTGATAATAACACTGAGTTTGCAGCATCTTTTTCTGTCGCTCAAAATAGCCTAGGGAATAGATTTTACCTAGGCTTAAAAACCGATGATCAAATAATATTGCACCTCGAATGCCCTTGGATAGAAGAAAATCATGCATTAAAAATTGGCAATTTCGGCAGATTAACACTACCCAAAAAACCCGATACAGGTGTGTGGGTTAAGATTGAAGAAGGCGTCATTCAGTCTTTTACCTCTAGAACAGATGAGGTCTCTAAAACAGAGCATAGGAAAATTTCATTACCCACTTTCGCTGTTCA
>JAHFSE010000152.1 GCA_023265895.1 Gammaproteobacteria bacterium | reverse complement strand
GTTGTAGTGCAATGGTAAAAGGTTGGAAATCGGGTTGTTCACAAATGGTTGCAACCAAATGATCGCCCAAAACAAAAGTCACTGAACCAAAAATCGGCATACCTTTACTGTCTAAAGCGATCAATCTGGCGCGCATATAAAGATAACGCGCATCTTCAACCACACTGCCGCCTTGAGGTTTTGCATCGATAGCAAAACGTTCACGTAAATGCATCATTTCATCTTCCGTCGGTGCATTCACATCCAACCATAAAATTTTATGATCATGCTCTACTTGAGGAAGACCTGGCACAATAGAAAGCTGTTCGGCGATTTTAATAACGCTACGAATCATAACCGCTACCCTAATAATGTACGCTCTGTTCACGATGGGATGGCGACACCGAAGACGTCATAGTCCCCTGCCGCTCAGGTTGAATGTAATGTACCACGATCATCACCACAGCAATCATTAAGTAAAGCATCACAACAGCAGTAATAATTTCATGCTCGAGGGTTTGGCGCTGTGCGCGTTTAACATTTTTCATAACAAACTCCTTCCACTACACAGGCAGTCAATTCTATTACTGTAGGCGATGATGATTAAAAACGCTGAATTTTATGAGGAATGAAATAAACAGAAAGCAAATAATGATAAGCGAATGTAAGCAATTAAGGACGATCAGATCTCCTGCCTATCTTGAGAAGATCCGCTTAGAAAAATATTTTCTGAATTGGCGTCCCCTAGGGGATTCGAACCCCTGTTACCGCCGTGAAAGGGCGATGTCCTAGGCCTCTAGACGAAGGGGACAGGTTATGTGCTTTAAAACTTCAGCACATACAGACGCTTCTTTTAGGTAATCACATCATCGCTCAGATACACTAAAACCAAAAATTGGTGGAGCTAAGCGGGATCGAACCGCTGACCTCAACACTGCCAGTGTTGCGCTCTCCCAGCTGAGCTATAGCCCCGAGCAAGATTACCAAAAGAGCGCGCATTCTATTGAGGGGCTCCAGGCTTGTCAATCATAACAACCTAATAAATAGGGTATTTAGTCTCGCTTCAAATGCGAGTTAGCGCCACTTTTTTTCGGATAGATTTTCGCATAGGTACCCACATAATCTTGACCGCTGGTCTGCGCTAATATTTGTGCAAATTTTTGCGCCAACCAACGCTCCAAAATTCTTCTGGCAGCCTGTTTTTCCGAACTATTATCACTGTTTAATTTTCTCTCCAGTAATGATTTAGGATGCTGATCTTCAGAGAGTTGACGTAATAAAGTATTCTCAGGATCTGCTCCTGACCATTCAGAAAAACAGTCACCCAAAGTTAAGGCATCTATTTGCTTAAATGAAGCAACCAATTGATCAATGGTTGTAGGTCGAGCAAATTTCACCTCTATGTCTCGCCCGCAACAACGAGGCGTGGACCATTCTGGCGGCCCATCTGCTAGACCAATAATACCCACTGGGATTAACTGAGTATCTCCTCTGGGATATCCACCTTCATCCCAACGATCGATCGCCACGCGAATCATACCGGTTTTTAAGCGATGCAGATGATGATCCGGTGTACGACTGCCTTCAGGGAAAAACCCTAACTGCCCCGTTTGCAATCGCTCTTTTACCTCCTGCAAAAATGCTTCTGGATTCGCCTGACGACCGGTAGGAATTTGCTCCATGGCCGTTAACAAGTAAGCTAAACCAGGAATTTGAAATAATTCTTGCTTAGCAGCAAAAGATAAAGGATTGGTCTTACAAAAATTCGATACTTGCGCAAGGGTGAAAGTTACGACAATAGAATCCCAATTACTCGCATGATTCATAGCAAAAATCATTTTGCCCTCGCGGGGAATATGCATCACGCCGGATGCTTGAATACGCCAACCCAGAAGCGCCAAACAACTGCTCAAAAAAACAGAACTCACACGATAGGCCGAATTACTGGGTTGAATATGCCGCAAAGCATTCAAAGGCCCTAAGGCAATGTCACGCATATCAGCGCCAACCACCCCACTAATAAGACGAGGCCTTGGCTGTTCAGTAACAGGCTCAGCACGCGTCATCATCCCCGCTGTTTGCTGTGGTGGCCTTACTGGCAACGCCTCTTCTTGCCCATAACCCAACCAACCCAAACAATCTAAAATCGCACGTTGTACCGCAGCCATAACAAACTCTCCATAATATTGCTCTCAATAAGCGCGAACTCATTATGCTCAAATATAAACTCAACGCAATCCTGCTTACCCACAATATCTGTGCAAGAAACTGTGGATAGCTTTGGGGTGAATAGGCATACTGCCCGAATGCCGAGGGTTACAGCATCTAGCATAAAGATTCATCATGACTCACAAATCATGATTTATGACTAAACTTTCATTTAATATCCTTCATTTCTAAACAATGGGTGACGCGCTCATGACACCAGCAATTCTTAAACAGATTATTCAAACTAATGTTGAACAAGCGCTCGCAGAAGATATCGGCACCGGCGATCTCACGGCACAATTAATTCATGATTCACAGCAAACTGCACAAGCCACCGTCATTGTCCGCGAACCGGCTGTATTAGCCGGCATCGCTTGGTTTAATGAAGTTTTTCATCAAATAGATCCAGATACACAAATTCAATGGCATTACCACGACGGCGACAATATTGAAGCCAACCAAACTTTAGTGCATCTCGAAGGCAGAGCGCGCGCACTATTAACCGGTGAACGTTGCGCCTTAAATTTTCTACAAACCCTCTCGGGCACCGCAACACTGAGTCGATACTATGCACGTAAAGTTGCTCATTTACCGGTAAAAATATTAGACACGCGAAAAACTATTCCAGGATTACGTCTCGCGCAAAAATATGCAGTCCAATGTGGTGGCTGTACGAATCATCGCATGGGTTTATACGATGCATTTTTAATTAAAGAAAATCATATTGTCGCCTGTGGCTCAGTGTGTGAAGCCATTCAACGGGCTCGCCACATCGCACCCCATAAACAGGTAGAAGTAGAAGTGGAAAATTTAGAACAATTACAAGAAGCAATCGATGCTAAAGCCGAAATTATTATGTTAGATAATTTTGATTTAGAAACGCTACGCCAAGCGGTCAAAATAAATCTCGGACAATCCAAATTAGAAGTCTCTGGTAATGTTGATGAAAATAATTTACTGGCCATTGCTGAAACTGGCGTGGATTTTATTTCACTTGGCGCACTCACCAAGCACTTACATGCCATTGATTTGTCGATGCGATTCTATGGCGTATAATCCACTCAATACTTATTGAAAAAACAGTTGCATAAAAAAATGGTTTATTAATAATGGCGGCTCTTTTTTCAAGGCGTCCCATTATTCTGATCATTTTAAAATAAACTTTGCTTTTCATATTTCAGGGAAGACTACACATGGAACATAGTGCCGTTGTTCGTCAAACTTTTGCTGCTGCGACTGAACCTCAACATTTAAGCAGCGTACCCATATCCTCATCGCTAACGGAAACAAACCCAACGCGTCCTAACGCTAGACATGTTAGACCCGGCACACCCATGCTAACATCTGCATCCACCCAACATACAGCTGCAATTCAACCCACTCAAGTTGAGAAAAGAAAACGTTATCCAACCGTGGATGAAGAAACACAAGAATCCATGGCAACGCAGACCAGCACAACAGGATTACAAGAAGAAGATATCATTGCAAAAAGAAGATTGCGCTCTAGCATTCCAGTAGCAGATATTCGACGCCAGCAAATTAAAGCAAAGCATGCTGAAACCGTTAAAAACATTGATTCTTTTTGGGGTCAACAAACAGATCTAATCACTTGGCGTCAGCAGCCCACTCGAGTACGCAAAGGCGATTTTGAAAGTCTACAAGCAACCGGTCAACCACCTCAATGGTTCATCAATGGCAAACTCAATTTGCTCGACAGCATGTTTACACTAGAGCGTGCCAATCAAGTTGCATTGAAAATGCCGGCAACTAACGGCATCGATGCACCGACGCAATTAACCTATGCTGAATTACAAACCCGAGTGCATAAAACAGCTAACATGCTCCGTGAACAGGGCATTCAAGCAGGCGATGTCGTCGGTGTTTATTTGCCTATGGGTATCGATGCAGTGGTTGCCATGCTGGCTTGTCACGCCATAGGTGCCATTCATTCCGTTATTTTTTCTGCATTTTCTGATCATGCCTTAGCGCAACGCATGGATGACTCAAGGATGAAAGCAATTTTAACTGCCGATGGTTATATGCGTGCAGGAAAATACACGGATTTAAAAGGTAAAGTCGATAAAGCCATTGATGAAAGCGAACATCATTCGGTAGCAAAAGTATTTGTCATGGATAACAATGACCGTGCCCGGACGCCAATGACTGCAGCACGTGATATTTATTGGCGAGATGCTGAAACACAAGCTGCCGATCAGTGTGACACCTACACGTGGGACAGCAACGATCCATTTTTCTATTTATACACCTCAGGCTCCACAGGAAAACCCAAAGGTATTGAACATGCCGTCGGCGGTTATGGTGTATTGACTCAACAAACCTTAGCGCAAAATTTT
>JAHFSE010000029.1 GCA_023265895.1 Gammaproteobacteria bacterium | reverse complement strand
CGGCATTATTGCTGCTGAACCACCCAATCCCATCGTCAATGAATTGGTCATTTTACCCGACATTGAAAAACGCTTAGAAGCCTTTGTACGTACCGCTCATGGTATTATTGTTTTTCCGGGCGGCGTGGGTACTGCGGAAGAAATTCTTTATTTGTCAGGTATTTTATTGGACCCAAAAAATCAATCATTACCCTTTCCATTAATTTTTACTGCACCAGAAGAAAGCCGCGCTTATTTCGAACAAATTGATCACTTCATTGCGCAAACATTAGGACCTAAAGCACAACAAAAATATGAAATTATTATTGGCAATCCAACTCAGGTTGCATTTAAAATGAAAGCTGCCATCAAAGAAGTTTATGAATATCGAAAAAAAAATAAAGATGCTTACTACTTCAATTGGTTATTACATATTGAAAAAACTTTCCAACAACCCTTCGAACCCACTCATGAGAATATGGCAACACTCGTTATTCAACCCAATTTACCCAGCCACGAATTAGCGGCTAATTTACGTCGAATGTTTTCTGGTTTGGTGGCTGGCAACGTAAAAGAAGCTGGCATTAAACATATTGAACAAAAAGGACCTTATCAAATCCGCGGCGATAAAAAAATCATGCAGTTGTTAGATCAACTACTCACTTCTTTCGTCAGTCAAGGACGCATGTCTTTAAGTGGTCGAAGTTATAAACCTTGTTATGAGTTAGTTAAAGACTGAATTTAACCTGCACAGATAAAGCAAGCAGGATCTTTCGGTAAAATGATGTTTCGCCATTGCTGTCGTGCTGCATCAAAAACTAACAAACGACCTATTAAAGACTCACCCACACCAGTCATGAGTTTCAAACATTCAACTGCCTGCAAAGAACCCACCACACCCACCACGGGTGCTAATACACCCGCATGAACGCAGGCCTGCTCATTTTCTACCGCGGCTGCCTCTGGATACAAACAAGCATAACAAGGGCTGTGAGTAAGACGCCCATCAAATACGCTCACCTGTCCTTGCATTTGAATCGCTGCACCCATCACCAATGGTTTTTGATGATGCCAACAAATTTTATTCATCATAAAACGAGTTGAAAAATTATCACTACAATCCAAAACAACATCGACTTTTTTCACCCATTCTATCAAAGAAAATTCCGTTAATTGTTCTGCGATGGGTATCACTTGAATATCAGGATTAAGCGCTGTCATCGCTTGCATAGCAGATAATACTTTGGGTTGACCAATAGAATCAGTATTGTGGGCAATTTGTCGCTGCAAATTACTTAAATCCACTTGATCACCATCAGCTAAAATAAAGGTTCCAACACCCGATGCGGCTAAATATAAAGCGGCCGCACACCCCAAACCACCCAAACCCACGATTAATACTTTGGCATCACAAATTTTCTGCTGCCCTTCCATTTGCAAGCTAGGCAATAAAATATGGCGGCTGTAACGTAATAATTGTTGATCATTCATGAAAATACCCTAAGGTCACTCGCTCCAATCCAGCTAGATCAAATTGAGTTTCAATTTTTTGATAACCTTGATAGGCGAAGTATTCTCGAATTATTGCTGCTTGCTCACAACCATGCTCTACCGCTAACAATCCGCCGGCATTAAGACGGGAATAAGATTGCTTAATAATTATTTTCAAATCGGAGAAACCTTGCTGCGCTGCAATTAAAGCAGTATGCGGCTCAAAGCGCACATCACCTTGCTGTAAATGAGGATCTGTCAATTTTATATAAGGCGGATTACTGACAATCACATCAAATTTTCCAACGATAGCATCGCACCAATGGGAAACAATATAACTTATATTATTGAATTGATAACGTCGGGCATTTTCCATTGCCACTTGAATCGCTGCTTGCTGTCGATCTACTGCAATAATCCAGGCATCGGATCGCTCCTCGGCAATCGCTAAAGCAATCGCACCAGAGCCAGTCCCTAAATCGAGAATGCTTGGATTTTTTATTGCTTTGATTTTTTCTAGCGCTAATTCCACCAATAATTCAGTTTCTGGCCGCGGAATTAATGTGGATTCATTCACTTTTAAGGTTAAATTCCAAAAATCACGTTTTTGTAATAAATAAGCCATCGGATATCCAGCTTGACGCTGAGTGATCCACTGTTCTAAATTTTTCCGTTGATCTAAGGACAAAGCATTTTCCGGATAAGCTAACAAATAACTTCTTTCGACGCCTAAGGTATGACACAACAATAATTCTACATCTAAACGAGCACTGTCGGAGTTAGGTAGTAAATTTTGCGAATTTTTCAAATAGTCAGCGATAACCTTCACAATAGAACCTACTTCAATGTTCTTGGTTTATTCGTCATTGTAAAAAAACCGCACGCAAAACACGCTTATCTTCCCTCTTCTGATAAGGCAGCTAACTGATCTGCTTGATGTTCGCTGATTAAACCGTTAATCACTTCATCCAATCCCCCTTCCATAATATCGGGTAATTGGTAAAGCGTTAAATTAATGCGATGGTCAGTGACACGTCCTTGAGGAAAGTTATAGGTCCGAATTCGCTCAGAACGATCACCACTCCCGACAAGATTACGACGCTGCGTACTCTGAGCTTGCGCTTGTTGTGCTTGAGAATGCGCTAACAATCGTGATTGCAATAGAGACATGGCGCGTGCACGATTTTTATGTTGCGAACGCTCATCCTGACATTCCACCACTAAACCTGAAGGAAGATGGGTAATTCGAATCGCCGAATCTGTGGTATTCACATGCTGACCACCCGCACCGGAAGAACGATAGGTATCTATTTTTAAATCTTGTTTATTAATTTCTATCTCGGTGATTTCATCCAACTCAGGCATAATTGCAACGGTACAGGCGGACGTATGCACACGACCTTGAGATTCTGTCTCCGGTACTCGCTGTACACGATGAGCACCAGATTCAAATTTTAACCGCGCATAGACTTCACGGCCTTCAATCCGAACAATAATTTCTTTATAGCCACCCTGCTCACCTGGATGACGACTGACTATTTCTACTCGCCAACCTTGACGCTCCGCATATTTTGAATACATGCGAAATAAATCCCCGGAAAAAATAGCTGCTTCATGCCCACCCGTACCCGCGCGAATTTCTAAAAAAATATTACGCTCATCATTTTCATCCTTTGGAATCATCAGTTTTTGCAATGCATCGGTGAGTGCTTCCATTTTTCGCTGAGTTGGCCCAATTTCTTCTTTGCCTAAAGCACGTAACTCAGGATCTGCATCGTCTAACCAACGAACAACTTCTTCATAATCTTGCTGAGCTTTTAAATAATTTTGATAGCCAGCAACCACTGGCTCTAGCTCAGCGTATTCTCGCGATAATTTTCGAAATTGCTCTTGTTGCTGAATAATACTGGCTTCACTTAATAAGGCAGATACTTCCAAATGACGTTCAGCCAGTTTTTCTAATTTAATACGAATCGAATCTTTCATAAGAAGGAGCTTTGATCTTGCGATGAATCGGTGGATGAATCTGAATGAGGTAGTGTCGATGATTGCGACGGCAGTAATTGAATTAAATTGGGTGGCATTTCTTCTTGCTCAGCGGTCAAACCTAACAGTCGATGCGACCAGGCTAACCAGTCTTCTCGCTGCTGTGCTGCGGCTTCACGTAATTCTACGCTAGGATGGTGCATCATTTTGTTGACAATTGCACGGCTCATGCGAGCTAACACTTCTTCTGCTGGCATCCCACGCTGCAAAGCACTCATGGCTTTTTGTAATTCTTGCTCACGAATTTTTTCTGTTTTTTGCCGATAGGTACGCAATATCGAGACGGCACTCAATGCGCTGAGTTGACGGGTAAAATTGATTACTGCAGCATCGACTAACGTCCGAGCAGCAATCGCCTCTTGTTCACGTTGTTGCTGATTAGCGGCAACGGAAGCTTGCAAATCATCTAAGGTATATAAATAAATTTCTTCTAGCTCAGCCACTTCTGCTTCAATATCCCGCGGCACAGCCAAATCAATCATAAAAATCGGGCGATGTTTTCGACGCCGTAATGCTGCTTCCACCATACCTTTACCTAACAAAGGCAGTGGACTGGCCGTAGAGCTCACCACAATTTCAACTCGAGATAATATTTCCGGAATTTGGTTCAAGGTGATGGCTTGCCCTGAAAACAGTTGGGCCAAATGTTCAGCGCGCTCTAAGGTTCGGTTAGCAACCCAAATTTGACCAATTTTTTGCTCTTTTAAATGACGCGCCACTAATTCAATGGTCTCACCAGCACCAACCAATAAAACACCCACACCTTCTAATTGAGAAAAAATATGTTTCGCTAAACTCACCGCAGCATAGGCAATGGAGACTGGACTGGCATTAATACCGGTATCCGTGCGAACTTGTTTCGCCACTGCAAACACGCGCTGGAAAATGCGCGATAATTGAATACCCACTGTGCCCTGTTGTTCTGCTTTAAAATAGGCTTCTTTAATTTGACCAAGAATTTGCGGTTCACCTAACACCATGGAATCTAAACCACTCGCAACCTCCATCAAATGTCGAATGGCTGCTTCGCCCCAATATTCATAACTGACTTTCTCGATGAGTTTGGCAGGAATGCCTTGATGCTCATGCAACCATTGTTTGATAACGCTGCTTTGAGGTTCAGTAGTGACAATAATCCATTCACTGCGGTTACACGTGGAAAGAATGACCAGTTCGGATACTGACACAGTTTTCTGAATACTGAGCAGAGCCTGCTCTAATTGTCCTGGCGTTAAGGCAAAACTTTCCCTCTCAGCCAATGTGGCTGTTTTGTGATTTACCCCAAATACCAATAACGCCATGGTGTGTAATTCCAATGCAAAAATCGTCTGGCTGTATCCTTTATTTTAAACAACCTTAACCCAGGCCGCACAAAAAATATCCTACTCCGTTTAAGACTGCTGCATTATGGGCAAGTTCACCGCTGGTTTCAAAGGGGAAGAGGAGGAAAATATCCCACTGATTTTTCAGGTTAAGATACGCTGCTCAGTAGGCTTGGCAATAAATCTATGTCATGATTGCCGAGTTGTCACAAATTCGACTAGGCTTATAGCTCACGCTCTCATCTAAATAGTCCTCAGATAGAGCCAATCTTCTTATCTAAGCGATACCCATATCAACAACGCCTATGATGCATCATCCATTCAAGTTTCTGTTTTCTGTTGCTCTTTTGCTGTGCGCTTCCTTTATTTTAAGTGGCTGTACTCATCAGCCCCAGATTGTTACTAGCAACACACCGACACTCACCGTCACACCTGCTACTACACCATCGAGCTATGCATCTTTTACCAAACAAACCCTATACGATCTCATGGTTGCAGAATTAGCGGGTCAAAATGATCACTTGGATATCATGCTGGATTATTACTTACAGCAAGCGCGCCAAACCAAAGACCTCGGCATTATTCAACGAACACTACAGGTATCGTCTTACGCAAAAGCACATGCCATTAGCTTAGAAATGGCTCAGCTTTGGTTAAGCATCGAACCCAACAATGTGGAAGCACTGGCAACTGCCAGCAATGAACTCATACGGCAACAACAGTTCACCGCCGCTGCGCAGCTGTTAGTTCAATTAGCAGAATCTAACCAAGTACGTGATTTTGACTTTGTAGTAGAAACAGCTCGCACCTTAAGCCATGAACAACGCCAGCTTTTTATCGATCAGGTATCTCCCTTACTACAAAAAAAACAACTCTACGCTCCCCTTTGGCTGACATGCGCTTTATTAGCTGAACAAAATAATGCCTTGGAAATAGCATTATCGGATGCACAAACAGCCTTGCTGTTAGAGCCTGAATATTTATCAGCGATCGCATTCGAAGCAAAATTACTCATTCAATTAAAGCGTTTTCAACAAGCTGAAACTGTTTTAGCGCAAGCCAGCCAACATTTCCCAAAAAACAAACGTTTGCAAACAGTCTACGCTAAAGTCTTATTAGAACGTCAACAGCCCCAAAAAGCTTTGATCGTTTTTGATCGACTCATACAACAATATCCGAATGATACGGATTTATTATTATCGCTCGCCCTACTCGCGTGGGAAAATCAACTACTGGCTCCAGCAAAAAGCTATCTGCATCAATTAATCGATCAACTGGAAATCCACAAACCGGATGATCGCGCAACAACGGAGACAGAGGAAGAAACAAATCAAGCCAGTCAACTCGATAGTGCTCATCTGTATCTTGCACAAATTGCGATTGCAGAGCATGACTCAAAAATGGCCTTGGAACAGTACGAAAAAATTACAGATGACCCACTATTTGGGCCTGCACAAATACAAAGCGCGCTTATTTTAGTGGATCTGGGTCAAGTGGACAGTGCACGGGAAAATTTAAAACAAGCTCGACAACGAGCGCCAGAACAAGCCGTAGATTTTTTTGTTGTAGAAAGCGATATCCTGACTCGACAAAATCAATATGCGACAGCAGAGTCGTTACTCACAACCGCATTGATGCAATATCCTAATGATCAATCATTGCTTTATAGCCGCTCAGTGGTGGCAGAAAAACAAAAAAATTGGGATCGCATGGAAAAGGATTTACGGCAAATTATCAAACATCATCCAGACAGCGCCATTGCACTGAATGCGTTAGGCTATACCTTTGCTGATCAAAATCGCAATCTCAAGGAAGCCTACGCCTTAATTCAAAAAGCCCATACCTTAGAACCGGAAGATCCTTCTATTCTCGATAGTTTAGGCTGGATTCAATATCGGATGGGACATTATCCCGAAGCAAAAATGCAATTGGAAAAAGCTTATCAAAAACTTCAAGACCACGAAATTGCGGCACATTTAGGTGAGGTACTTTGGATTAATGGAGAAAAAATACAAGCGATTCAAACTTGGCAATCTGCATTGAAAAAAACACCCCATAGTGAATTATTAAAAGAAACCATGAAACGATTCCATGTTGAGTCTACCCCGTAAATTTAACTATTTTTTATTGCTATTGATTGCCTTGAGTTCACTCAATGGCTGTCAGCATCTATCAACACACCCAATCATGACTACCCCACCAACATTCGCTGCTGCACAACTGCAACATTGGTCATTGATTGGAAAATTAGGCGCTCGTTTAGAACATAGAGCATTCAGCGCACAACTCATTTGGCAACAACAGCAAGACCACTATGAATTAACCTTACAGGGTCCATTGGGTCAAGGCTCTGTAAAAATTACCGGTGATAAAAATCAAATGACTTTGCACACCGCAGAGGAAACCATTCAATCGTTGGAGGCAGAAAGTTTACTGAAAGATCAACTGGGTTGGTCTATTCCCATCCAGGCATTAGCATGGTGGATCAAAGGATTACCGATGCCAGAACAAACTTTCTCAGAAACGCAGTATGATGAGCAACATCATCTTTCACATTTTATTCAACAGGATTGGCAGATAACATTAACCGACTATCGAATGATATCGTTCGAAAATAACCCCTTGATCCAGGTAGAATTACCTCATCGAATTTTACTGGAAAAATCGCCACTCAAACTCACTGTAGTAATTTCACAATGGCAACCCCTTCTTTAAGCATTGAAAATAATGTTTTGATTTGTTTATCACCGGCAAAGCTGAATTTATTTTTGCATATTACCGGTCGTCGAGCCGACGGTTATCATACACTGCAAACTTATTTTCAATTATTAGACTACGGCGACAACTTATCTTTTGAATCCCAATCAAGGCCAGGCATCGATTTAAAGACCCCGTTAGTCGCCGTGACTGAACAAGAGAATTTAATTTATAAAGCAGCCAAATTATTGCAACAGCATACAGGCACAAAATTAGGCGCCAAAATTCAATTAGATAAAAAAATTCCTCTAGGTGCTGGTCTAGGTGGTGGCTCATCAAACGCTGGCACCACGTTAGTTGCGCTCAATCATTTATGGAAAACCTGCTGCACGCCAACGGAATTACAACAATTGAGCATTCAACTCGGTGCAGATGTGCCACTGTTTACGTTAGGTCAAAGTGCATGGGCAGAAGGCATTGGCGAACAACTCACACCATTAAATTCAATAGACGCTTGGTTTTTAGTCATTACACCGAATATTCATGTCACTACTCAGGAGATTTTTCGTCATCCGCAATTGACAAGAAATACCCCTCCCATTACAGTAGCGGCCTTTCGCGAAGGAGCTATGCGCAACGACTGTCAAAGGTTAGTATGCGCACTTTATCCAGAAATTGCCGATGTTTTAAACTGGCTGAATGCCTATGGCCAAGCAAAATTAACCGGCACAGGTGCCAGTTGTTTTGTCTCATTTGCAACGCTAACAGAAGCAGCTACAGTTCAGAAGCTGGTTCCCCTTCGCTGGCAAAGTTTCGTCGCACGCGGCATTTCTGAAACACCGCTGCATCAAAAAATATTGCACTGAGTTCCGTGAGTAATTGGGCCGTCGCCAAGTGGTAAGGCAACGGGTTTTGATCCCGTCATTCGTAGGTTCGAATCCTACCGGCCCAGCCATATCTCATTTTCCATAGGGGCAATCCCCCATGATTACCCTGCCCCTACAGGATTAACCTTATGTCAAAACTCCTTGTTTTCACCGGCAATGCCAATCCCGAACTTGCGCAAAAAGTCGTCCGCAATCTGCACATTCCGTTAGGCAATGCCCATGTCGGCCGTTTCAGCGATGGCGAAATTGCGGTAGAGATCAATGAAAATGTCCGCGGTGCAGATGTCTTTATTATGCAATCGACCTGCGCACCGACCAACGACAATGTGATGGAATTAATTGTGATGGCAGACGCGCTGAAACGCTCTTCTGCCGGACGCATAACCGCTGTGGTGCCTTACTTCGGTTATGCTCGTCAAGACAGACGAGTGCGTTCAGCACGGGTGCCCATTACTGCTAAGGTGGTTGCCGACATGCTTACCACAGTAGGCGTTGATCGTATTCTTACCGTCGATCTACACGCAGATCAAATCCAAGGTTTCTTTAATATTCCCGTCGACAACGTTTATGCGTCACCCGTCTTACTCGGTCATCTTGAGCAACAAAAACATCCAGACTTAGTGATTGTTTCGCCAGACGTTGGCGGCGTTGTGAGAGCTCGAGCTTTTGCCAAACAATTAGGCGATATTGATTTAGCGATTATTGATAAACGTCGCCCTCGCGCCAATGAATCTCAAGTGATGCATATTATTGGTGAAGTGTCTGGCCGCACCTGTGTACTGATCGACGATATGGTGGATACGGCGGGCACGCTCTGCAAAGCAGCCACAGCACTGAAAGCAGAAGGCGCAGCACAAGTGGTTGCTTATTGTACTCACCCAGTGCTCTCTGGCCCTGCCATTCAAAATCTTATTCAATCATCTTTAGATGCATTAATCGTCACTGACACGATTCCGCTCTCGGAAAATGCTCAAGCTTGTAGTAGAATCCTGCAGCTTTCGCTGGCTGGTATGCTTGCTGAAACGATTCGACGGATTAATAACGAAGAATCCTTGAGTGCAATGTTTGATTGGCCTTATAAACCCGTGAGCTAAACTAGGATTCATTCGGAATTTTTTCCGCATCAATTTTAGCCTTTTTGATATCAAAAATTGAGCTGGTCGCGGCTCATCTTGGAGAATTTTATGACAAACGCATTTTCATTAGACGTCACTGCACGCAGTGATATGGGCAAAGGTGCGAGCCGCCGCCTACGTCGCCAACAACAGATTCCCGCCATTTTATACGGCGGTGAGCAAACACCTCAATCGATCAACGTGCCACTGAAGGATTTAATTAAACAGCTAGAAAATGAAGCTTTTTATTCTCATATTCTGACTCTTAATTTAAACGGTTCGCCGGTTAAAGCAGTACTCAAAGCACTGCAAAGACATCCGGCAAAAAATACCCCAACTCATGCAGATTTTCAGCGGGTTGATGAAACGCACAAAATCCATATGCATGTACCTCTACACTTTATTAACGAAGCCACTTGTGTCGGCGTTAAAGCGCAAGGTGGCTTGATTTCTCATCAATTGACCGAAGTAGTCGTCATTTGTTTACCCAAAGATTTGCCTGAATATCTCGAAGTGGACATGGCCAATATTGCTATCGGTCAATCCGTTCATCTTAGCAATCTGACGGTTCCAACAGGTGTTGAACTGGCTGAGCTCAGCCACGGTGCTACCAGCCATGACTTAACCGTTGCCTTGGTATTAGCACCACGCACAGGTGGTGATGAAGAAGCAGAAAAACCAGCAGCGGCTATAGAAGAAGCTAAACCGACAGAAAATAAAACCGCAGCTAAACCTGCCGATAAGAAAGGCTAATAATCCGGATGGGTACCCCCATCTCATTGATTGTTGGCCTAGGCAATCCAGGATATGAATATCAAAACACCCGCCACAACGCGGGTGTTTGGTTTTTGCAGGCGCTTGCTCGACAATTTAATGTGAGCTTTACTGAACAAGCCAAATTTTTTGGCATCACTGCACGCGCAACAATAGCGGGCCATTCAGTGCATTTGTTAGCACCCATGACGTTTATGAATCTCAGCGGTAAATCCGTTGCGGCACTGGCGCAATTTTTTAAAATATCCACAGAAGCCATTCTGGTTGCCCATGATGAATTAGATTTATTACCAGGCACCGTACGCTTAAAACAAGGTGGCGGCTCTGGTGGTCACAATGGCCTAAAAGACTTGATTCGAGCGTTAGGTAATCAAAATAATTTTCAACGTTTACGCTTAGGTATTGGCCATCCAGGACAAACAAGCGCCGTTAGCAATTATGTGTTAGGTACACCACCCAGCTCGGAAAAACAGCGCATTGAAGCAGCGATCGAAATGGCATTACCAGAAATTCCCGCGATAATTCGTGGAGAAACCCAAGCCGTGATGAACCGGTTGAATAGAGAACGAGAGGAAAATTAAAGTAATTTAACAAGCGTAGCGATGAGAGCAGCCTGAGCGATTAACAGACCAGCAACCCATTTAATAATATCGGCTTTAGCATCGTTGATTTTAGCATCCAGCTTGTAGTCTAAACGCTGCTCTAATGCGATTAGGTCCGCCCTTATTGCAGTTAGATCTGACTTTGTAACTAGCTCTTGTGCACCGCCAAATACATCGACCAAGGCTTCTGCTTCTGCTCGAGCATAGGCCTCCGGCACACCAGCGCTCGTGAGGCGATTAACGAATTTGAGTGTATCGAAAGTAATGGTTGTCATGCTCCGCATACTAGGTTGAGCCTGGCAGTCTGTCAATTATTGTGTATTACGGAGATTTTATGGCAGTCCAATGCGGTATCGTCGGTCTTCCCAACGTCGGCAAATCCACCTTATTTAACGCACTGACTAACGCAAAAATTGCGGCAGAAAACTTCCCCTTCTGCACCATTGAACCCAACACGGGTATCGTTAATATTCCCGATCCACGCCAAGATGCGATTGCTGTTTTAGTAAAACCAGAACGTATTCTTTCCGCTACTATGGAATTTGTCGACATTGCTGGCTTAGTCAAAGGTGCAGCAAAAGGTGAAGGCTTAGGCAATCAATTTCTCGCTCATATTCGTGAGACTCATGCGATTGCTCAAGTAGTACGTTGTTTTGACGACGATAATATTATTCATGTAGCTGGCAAAATAGATCCGCTTTCTGATATTGAAATTATTCAAACTGAATTAGCTCTGGCTGATTTAGACACAGTAGAAAAAGCCCTTCAGCGCGTGACTAAAACTGCTCGGGCTGGCGACAAAGATGCCGTCGCATTAAAGACTTTGTTAGAAACTTTGGTATTCCCTCATTTGAATGAAGGCAAAGTATTACGCTTACTAAAACTCAACGACGAACAACACACCTTACTAAAGCCACTTTGCTTACTCACCTTAAAACCAACGCTCTACATCGCTAACGTGGATGAAAATGGTTTCGACAATAATCCTTACCTTGATGCAGTCAAACACCTAGCCGCACAAGAAGGCAGTCAAGTCATTCCTATTTGCGCAAAAATTGAAGCTGAATTATCGGAACTCAGCGCTGAAGAAAAAATCGAATTCCTCACCGAATTAAATATGGATGAACCTGGCCTCAATAAAGTCATCCGCGCCAGCTATCAACTATTAGGCCTACAAACTTATTTCACTGCCGGCGTTAAAGAAGTACGTGCCTGGACTATTCCTGTGGGCGCCAAAGCCCCAGAGGCAGCGGGCGTCATCCACACAGATTTCCAAAAAGGTTTTATTCGTGCAGAAGTCACTGCCTATGCTGACTTCATTGCAGGGGGTGGCGAACAAGGTGCTAAAGAAGCCGGTCGCTGGCGATTAGAAGGCAAAGAATATGTCGTGCAAGATGGCGATATCATGCATTTCCGCTTCAACGTTTAAGCATCTTAACTTGACAGAAAAAGGCGATACTGACAGAATCGCCGCCGCTTTGGCAAATGCCAAAGCTCGATCAAAAAGAATATGGCTACGTAGCTCAGCTGGTTAGAGCACAGCATTCATAATGCTGGGGTCGGTGGTTCAAGTCCACCCGTAGCTACCAATAAAAACAACAACTTACCCAATATTTATGCCGTGCTCCACCCCTGCTGTGACTTTTTTGTGACTGCTCATCGATCTACTTTTGCTAAAAACTTATCCAATTGATTGGCAAAAGCTTGTATATCACGAGAATGTAACGCACCCGGCCCTCCAGTATGAATACCACTGGAACGTAACGTCTCCATAAAATCACGGACATTTAAACGTGCACGAATATTTTCCTGCGTATAACGCTCACCTCGAGGATTAATCACATGACCACCCTTATCAATCACCTCAGAAGCTAAGGGAATATCTGCAGTAATGACTAAATCACCGACACTTAGTCTTTTAACAATTTCATTATCTGCCACATCATATCCTGCGCTGACTTGTAATAATTGAATATACAATGACGACGGCACAGAGAGATATTGATTGGCAACCAGCGTTATTATAATGGATGTACGCTCAGCAACTCGAAATAAAATCTCTTTGATTGCCTTTGGACAAGCATCAGCATCTACCCATATTTGCATGACATACTCTCAATGATTCAACAAATGTTACTGCTTAATGATTGAGTTTCCAAAATTTCCTTTTTAAAACCCCAACGCAGATAATAACCCTGCGCAGCTTCAGAAGCCCATCGAGTTTTTTCAATATTTTGATGTGCACTCATTTTTAAATAAATTTCACAGGCCAAAGCACGCAAATAGTGGTTACGTTCATTAAGCGCCTGATTTAATGCGATCGATATGTATTCTTGACTTTTTTCAACCTGATGATGCATCCAAGCCTGTAACGCTTTGGCCAATAGTTCATGCCCACCAAATTCAGATTTATTATATCCAGCCCAAATTGTCAGCCGTCGCAAATATAATTTAATCTTCAATCTTTGCTGAAAAGAAATTTTTTCCTCAACATTTAATACAGCAGCACAATAAATATAAAATAAATACAAATAAGGACATAATGGCAAACCTAAGCCACCATCCAGGAAATTTAACGTTCTCTCACAAGCTTGCATGCCTTTAGAAAAATCCTGCATTAAAATAAAACGCCACGCTTGAACAAAATATAATAAAAATGCGCTGTTTCTTGATATCACCAATTGATCTTCTTCTATCTCTGATACGATACCTTCCATTCCCCATAGAACGAATTTTTTTAACGTACAATGATTAAAAACAATAGCTTCATGACCAAATAATTTTACTGATTCATATCGTGCATTAATTGTTTCCAACACGCTAGAGAGTGAATTACCTTCACATAACAAATACCAAGCTGCCGTTGAACTTGAATAGCTAGCAAACTCCCAATCACCTGCCAACAAACCTACTTCATAACTATTGAGTAATCCCACAATGCTTTCACGTAATGATTTTGAAAAAGGCAACACAAAAGCAGAATAGGTAAAACGAGTTCTAGATTCATAAAACTCATCGTCAAAACAAGCCTTTTCAATCTCACCATAACGCGCCATGGGAATACTATTCGAACTTTTATCAATCAAATTTTTTAACGGACGAATCTTCATCAAAATAGGATACTGTTCTTTAATAATATATTTTAACAGTTCATACCCGTAAACAGCGTACATAGTTCCAGGTCCAACGCCTTTTGCAAAAGACCAACGAATACCTAATAAAATTAATGCGGGCAAAAACATTTTGTTGGTTGCATTCATGTAAGCTGCACCAGACAACGCTTTAATCACTCGCGCAACCGCTAAGGAATTTTTTTGAGTATTTGAACGCATCGGATAACCTTGCCTAACATTTCGATGCGTGAAATATAATACCTGCAACCACAACCAGATGACTTTCAAACTAGAAGTATTGGTTGAAATATGATACCCAATACGCGTCAAATAATTAGAGCCTACCCAACCTGCTTTTTGATAAGCTTTTGCACTAAACAATGCTCTAATTTCTGATTCTACTGCCGCGCAATGATCTAAAGCATTGGGCACATAAAAATAAATCTTCTTGCAAATTTTACGGGTCAATACAAAATCTTTTGCTAACAATGATTCATCTGCTAATTCATTAAATAATTCTAAAGCCTGAACTGAATCAGCTTGCCACCAAGCATCTAAAGGTAAAGATAGAATCGCGTTAATACATATCGTTAAATAATGTGTATCTCTCTGCTGATAATAGTAATCTGCACAAGATTTTAACGCGGAGATAACAGCATCTACGGGTCTTAGTTGAATAAAATCAGTCAAATGTGATAATACAAATCGAACGATATTAATATGCGTTTCTAACGGCTGCGTTAGTGCTATTTGAAATAATTTATTCTTCGCGGTTTGTTTTTTTTGAAAATCTAACAGCTCTCTGAGTATCTCTTTATCTTCTTCATATTGAAAACGATAATAAGATTCTCCTACAATCTTTAAAATATCTTTCTGAACAGCTAATGTCACCACTTGGTCAATCAGAACAATATCCTTGTCCACTAAATATTGTAGTTCAATGATAGAAAAACCAGAACCAAAAAAACTGGCCAATGCCAATATCAATTTTTCCCCTCGACTTAAGCTGCCTAAACGGTCCGGCTGTTGACTGATATGATTTAAATAAAATTGCCATTGAGCCATATCCGGTTCTTGTTGTTCAGGATTAGAATCCACAAAAATTGCCATCATTTCTTCTATTTGTTGCACTAACTTTAAAACAATGGCTGCCTTGCCCTGCGATTGTTCGCTAATGAGTGCGGCTAGCAAATGAAGATTAAATCTTACTTGGGTGCGTTGACTGATTAAATCTGTGATTTCTTGAAGGCTTAAGGGGCCCAGATTGAGATGCATTAACTGATATTGATGGAAACGATATGCGCTCAGAAAATGATTTGTCTTTTCTGCAGAGGTATCTGTCTTAATGCAAGCAAAAACACCTAAATGAGTCGCATTTAATTCGCTGATTAGATGAATGAAAGAGGAAGGCGCCCGTTCAAAATGATCGATCATAAGACAGATGGGTATCTTTCCACCTAACACTTCCCTTAACAACTCCAGCAACATGTGAAAAGTCGCTTCCTCACTAATGCTGACTTGATCATCCTTCATTTTTGCGGTGGCAACTTTTTCGTAGAAGTCAGGCAATCCCCGCTTTAAAATATTATGATAGGGTCTTAATCTAAAATGCAGTTCTTTTTTACAGTACTGCACAAAGCCAGAAGCACATAAATATTCGTCTACTAAAGGCGCTAATGCACTGATTAACAGAAGGGGGGTTACAGGCTCATAATCCGCTAAATCTAAATAGAGAATGAGTTCATGATCTGTAATTAAATATCGGCGAACATAGTCTAAAAACTCTGTTCTACCCGATCCAGATTCGCCATTAATGGTTAAAAAACATGTACCTCCTGCCTGCACTTGCGCTAGTGTATCTTTAACGATTTGCAACTGAGGCGAGGTACTATACATAATTCACTACACCACGACTTTAATATTCATATTCAGAGTTGCCATGGTATTATCTTTTAATATTGTCCTATAGATTCGAATTGCAAAACATAAAGCCGACCCACCACTCTCGCTGTTCTCACAACTTGACGTGCTAATTCCATTGTTGCGATCGGCAGTTGAAACAACGATTCCAACCATTGCGTATGAATTAAGTCTTTTTCTGCATGAGAGCGAAAAAAAGTACACTGACTTGAATGCAATCCCTGTCTTTGTAATTGCTCCGCCCATAAATGCCAACGATTCCAATATCCAGGTCGCGCTGGTTGACCTTCAATAATAAAAATAGCGCCCGTCAGATGGTAAGGTTTTTCCTTTGAAGCATTCCAAAAAATAAAATCGCTTAACGCTTGGGAACCAATATTTTTAGGCGCATTTTGAATTTCTGGTAACCGCCCACCCAAGTTCACATAATCTGTTTCTAACATGCGATAATCTGTTGATTCTTCTAACGCATGCTTAAGAATTTCACGACGTAAAGCTGCTAGTGAAGCAGGCAAACTACTAGCACCTCGCATAATCCACGCGGATCCTTCTACCACTTGCTGTCTTAAATCCAATAAAATCTGTCGATATCCTTCTGTCGTTAAAGCGCCTGACTCTAGCTGTGTAATGATTGGAACAGATCGCATTCGACAAACAAACTCATGCCACACTTGACTCAATTCTTCACTTAAATATCGTGCAACCTCATTGGTTTGCTGCAGAAATTGCTGTGTAAAAGGACTCGCTTTCTTTAAATATTCAAGCTCTTCCACCGAGTAGCTTTGTTTGATTCCTAACTCTAAATGATCCATCACTTTCCCTCCCTCAACACACAGTTAAATTAAGATAGGCTACACTGAAACGAGCACTTTCCGGCACCATTAAAAGAATTTTGTCTCCAGGTTTCAATCGCCCTTCCGCCATCGCATCGTGCAAACTCACAAAAATAGAAGCAGAACCTACATTGCCGCGATAGCGCAAAGAAGAATACCAACGCGCCTCTGGCAAGCACACATCATAACGATGATAGGCTTCTAAAAAACCAGCTTTAAGTGCTTCACTGCTATAGTGACCAATGAATAAATCCACTTGATCTGTTATTTTTCCTAAATCAATTTGATGCCGAGCATCTTGCGCAACAATATCAAAAATATACTGACTCAATACTCGATGATCTTGCCGCAAAACAACCATACCACCACGATCAGCATCTGTGGCATTTGCACAACTGTAAGCGATATTGGTTGCTCTAATATCATGGGGATTATTGGTCATACCATACATGCAAACCGGTGTGCGGTCAGCATAGGAAGTGATGGTGATATGATCGATACGAAAACAAGGCGCATCCACTTTAGGATGATCCGACAAAACCCAACTACCTGCACCATCACTTAATGTCCATCGCAAAAAATCTGCATGAAAATAGTTATAACCTGGAATTTCACGCATAAGATGTTTGATATGAATAAATTCTTGTTCATATCGCGGCCCACGGGTCAGCATTGAAGCGCGCTCAGAACCTGAAACCAGCGCATATTGAATTTCACCCAATAAAATCGACTGCACACAAGCTTTTAATGCTTTCATAGCACTCATACAAACGCCACTACAAGCGATGGTTTCCAGGGCATGTTGACCTAATTGCTTAGCTACTTGCGCATGCACCATCACATCAAACCCAGGCGGCGCAATATCAGGCAATGTTGTGCCCACGCCCAATTTCCCTATTTGTTGCCAATCAATACCCGCATCCTTTAAAGCATGCATCATGGCATTCGCTGCTAGCTCCATATTTAAATGAGTGGCTATACCAGATTCATCTAATGCTAAATAACGCTGTTCAATGCCATTCGCTGTTAATACGCGTTTTCTAAAACGAGAAGCCTTACCGCCGACTAAACCTAATCGCGTTTCAAATTGATCATTATCGATGGGCAATCCAGGCAAATAAATGCCTGTTCCTATGATGTAAGCTGGCATGTGTTTTCTCCAAAAAATAAAGCTATCTACATTGTTGGTAGAAATATCCTAGAAAAACTAGGCACACACTTGATCAAAATTCAATTGATGCAAATTGCGCAAAGTATTTTTAGGCCCGCCACAAAGTAAAGAATTAATAATCCATTCGGGTATATAACCTTCTGGATCCACATGAGCCTGATAAGTTAGAGCAACCGATATATCGCCGATGGGAACCAAATGCCATTCAGCATAAATCTGCTGCATTCGGATATAACGTGGGTTACTAGGAAGCCAATCAGACACCGCTGAAACTTGAATTTTTACTGACAGGGGATCCGTACACCATTCAATTTCCTGCTGTACCACCGCATCGCGCGCTTTTAATGGAAATGGCACTCGGCTAATGAAATAACAAATTTGATGAGTCGGCGCAATTTTTTCTAACAACCGCGCTTCTATAATACCGTCAGCCCATTGAGAGAAACGGGTCATATCAGTGATCGCATACACCAATTGAGATAGACTGGTGTTATAAACCGAATGAGCTCGAAACGCACGAATCGAAGACTCGGAAATAATTGCAGTATCAATTGATAAATTCTTTTCAGTGATTTCCCTTTGCCAACACAATGATTCAAACTCCATTGCA
>JAHFSE010000151.1 GCA_023265895.1 Gammaproteobacteria bacterium | reverse complement strand
TATTGGTTGTTTTTAATTGGTTGATTCTTTCTAACGCTTCTGTTCGTTCAGGTAAAACTACAGATTCATCTGCAGGTGAAACAACAGAACGACCAATGCGTGAATCTGCATGGATTGACATAAATTATGTTCCTTATTTTTATTGAGCAAAAAAATTATTATTTTTTTCTCTCGACCTCACCATCAAAAATGTGACGCAAAAAACCATCGCGCCCAAAAATTTAGTGTGTCGAAATATAAAGTAAAATTATTAATTACAAGTAGAATTTATTTCTCATGATTTCAGCCTTTTTATTTCTTTTCTTCTTCTTCATGAAATTTTTATTTTTTCAATTATTTTATTGCCTATTTTTTTATTCGAAAAGCATGAGCAGGATACTTATTTATTTTTATCTATCTATTCTTCAATCTAACAAGGTCATTACAAATCACTACTCAATGTCACTATCCTAACGGTAGCATTTCAAGAAAACAATCATTTTTTATTAAAAATAATAACAACGCCATTAACTGGGCGAAAATAAAAAATTCACGCACAATTCTGACTAAAGAGGCAAATTATTGAGGAATACGGCGAACCCAAGGTTGCATATTCCCCAAGGAAATCGGCAATTGAGCAACAGCACTTTCAGCAGCAGTTTTAGAGGAAAAATGACCATAGGATAAAATATACCAATCCTGTCCGTCTTTGGTGGTCTGCTTTAAGATGAGCTCCGGATGTTCATCCATCAGTCGTTGTAATACGGAACGATTGGGACCACTGAGCAATTGAATGGTGTAATATTCTTTTGGTGCAGCAGGCGTTTCAACCAATTTATTTTCCTCTACCCTTGTTGTTATTTTTTTTACCGGTGGTTTATTCATTGAATTTTTTGTGTCTATCAACGCATCCGCAACAACGGGGGTCGATAGCTTGGTTATTTTTGCTGGCGCTACAATCACCATTGATTTTTCTAACGGTACCGGTTTATTTTTTTCCGCTGTAGAAATGATTGACTCTGATATGACGGGGGGTGTAGTTACTTCTGGTAATGGTGATAATACTGGCTGGGCTGTCGACTGCGCACTGGCTAATTTTTCTGCCCATTGTTTTTCAGTAGTTTTACTCACGGCTAATAATGTGGGTGGCTGCGCAGCAATGTCTAATGCTTCAACGGCGGGTTGCGGCGTTACCGGATGCGCTAACAATTGAGGACGAGATTCATTCTGTGCATACAAAGTTGCCCATAATAATCCACCCCCTAAAATGAGTAGTCCCATCAAATGACCTAAGGGCAAAGGCAAATAGTGTGCAATCCGTTGTTTCATGGATACCTCTAAAGATGCGCGATCATTCAACCAAAGATGCGCAGCATCATGAATTTGTGCTGGAATACCGCGGGATTGTCGATAAATATCTAACATCACTTTCTGCGTTAACTGAATATCTGAGCGACGGGCTGCAGTACATCGAAATTCAAGATAGCGACAGGTGTCATTAGCGTCAAAAGGCTCTACCATCAATCCACGCCCAACATGCTTAAATTGATCTGCTAATTCTCCTTCCAGCAGTAAATGTGCCAAAACAGGAATCGCCCACAAAACCAAACGAAATTGACCCGAAGCTTTCGCGACTAGATCTAACAATTCACGTAATTGTTGTGGCCTCAGCAATTCAGCATTATCTACATATAAAATACGCGGCATTTGCCGCAAATAAGTCAACAAATCTTGCACTGCTTGGCTAGCATCCGTCCGTCGTGTTCGTAACGAAGGCTGACTGTTTCGTTGCACACCTTGCGGACCCGCAAAGGCATGAATTAATGCTAACGCCATAGAGGGCTTACGCATTAACTGCTCACCTGCCAATAAAGTAATCGGTTGTGCTGGATCTTGTTTTTTGATCAGTCGTTGTAACAATACGGTTTTGCCAACACCAGGTTCACCGTAAATTAAAAAACAATGGGGCTGTTTTGCATCCCAACGTTGTAAAAAATGCAACAATTGTGAACGACGACCGCCGGAAAAAAAATGTCCGTCATAACCGTCCGTTGGAAAAGGATCTTGCTGTAAAGCTGTTTTCCACTGAATATTTTTCACTTGTCCTGAAGAGATAGAATTTAGATGGTTTAATTTGCTTACTCGTATTTCGTCAGTGCGTTGTTCCATAGTCATCCGTGGGTTTGCCAGGTAGAGTTGGTGATTTAGCTCGAAGCTGCAGCTAACACTTCATGTAAATAGACGCCTTCAAAGCTGTCGGTAACCGTTGCGCGACCACAAGATTTTAATAACACAAGCCGTAGTTTTTTATCCAGATTTTTTTTATCTATCTGCATCCATTGCAACCAGTGATCCATCGACATGCTCTTCGGCGCCGTGGTTGGCAAACCAATTTTTTTCAGCAAAGCGGTTAATCTAGCCAGCCATTCAGGCGCTAAACCATATTGTTTAATAGAGAGTTGCGTGGCTAAACACATACCAATAGCAACGGCCTCACCATGTAAATAAGTACCGTAACCCATTGCACCTTCGATCGCATGTCCAAAGGTATGACCAAAATTGAGAATGGCTCTTAAACCAGATTCACGCTCATCACTGGCGACAATGGTCGCTTTAATTTCACACGCACGCTGCACCGCTTGCATGAGACAATTTCTATCTAACGCCAACAAAGCATCCACGGAAGATTCAATCCATTCAAAAAAACCTTGATCGTAAATTAAACCATATTTGATCACTTCTGCTAAACCCGCCGCTAATTCTCGCTTGGGTAAAGTTTGCAACATCATTAAATCAATGACCACACTTGCTGGTTGATAAAATGCGCCCATCATGTTTTTACCTAACAGATGATTGACACCGGTCTTTCCACCCACGGAAGAATCCACTTGCGCTAATAAACTGGTTGGCATTTGAATAAAAGCAACGCCTCGCTGATAAGTCGCTGCTGCAAATCCGGTTAAATCACCGATCACACCGCCACCTAAAGCAAGTAAGGTCGTAGATCTATGATGTTTTTTTTCTAACAGCGCGGTAAAAATTTCATTGAGTGTGGCTAAATTTTTATACGACTCACCATCGGGTAATATCAAGGTGTCGATCTGCTGCACCTGACCGGTTGCAGATAAAGCAGCAACTAACAATTCCAGATATAAGGGCGCAATGCGTTCATTGGTTACAATCATCAGTTGGCGCCCACCAATATAGGGCAGTAATAATTGTTCTGTTTGCTTAAGTAAATCAACGCCAATAAAAATAGGGTAGCTGCGCTCAGCTAAATTGACGGTCAGTTGTGTCATCATGAACATTCATCCTGAGTTTGAGCCTGCAACCAATCAGCAATGAAGCCTGCTGTTTTTCGCGCACCACCTACCTGCTCAGTATCGATTCGCAAATCGGCTAAAGACTGATATAGAGGGTGTCTTTGTTCCAATAATTGCGTCAACACTTGATCGGCATTATCTGTTTGTAATAAGGGGCGATTTTTATCCGGTGCAGTACGAGCTAACAAAGTCTGTAAAGAGGCCTCAAGCCAAATCACATGACCACGAGCAGCCAAATATTTGCGATTGTCTTCACTCAATACAGCACCACCACCGGTGGCTAACACAATACCATCATGCTGCGTCAATTCATCGATCACTAATTCTTCACGCTTACGAAATCCCGCTTCCCCTTCTTGATCAAAAATCCACGGAATACAGACGCCCGTGCGCAGCTCGATTTCTTTATCCGCATCGAAAAATGGACGCTTCAGAAGACGCGCTAAATAGCGACCCACAGAGGTTTTACCAACCCCCATCAGGCCAATTAAAAATACATTATTGGAGACTTTCATGGTCGGGCATTAGATCATAAACCCATGCCAACATAAACTCATTACAAGCAAATTGGCATGGTGATATAGCAGATTAACTTTGTTTTAATGCATCCTGAACAATATTGGGTGTCACAAAAATCAGCAATTCTTGTTTTTCTTGCGACTCGCTGTTGGTGCGGAAAAATCGACCGATGAAAGGCAGATCACCAAAGAAAGGCGTTTTTGCAACAGAGGTGACCACTTGATTACGGAATACACCCCCTAACACCACTGTTTCACCATTCTCTACTAAAATACGCGTGGATAAAGCATTGGTATCAATACTGGGTATTTCACTGAATATTTTTCCGATGCTGTCTTGATTCACTTTTAATTGCATAATCACCCGACCATCTGGGGTAATTTGCGGCGTTACTTCTAAGGACAACACCGCATCTTTAAACGCAATCGATGCGGCACCACTAGAGGTTTTTTCTGCATAGGGAATTTTAGTACCGGAAGCAATGGTCGCCGTTTGTTGATCTGCGGTCAGCACTTTAGGTGTTGCGATAATATCGGCGCTGCCACTGGTTTCCAGTGCAGATAATTCCAACTGTAATAAACCAGAACTCAAACTGGTCAAGCCAAAAGCAATCGACGAAGCACGGCTGTCAGCGACACCTAAATCCACAGCTAAATGCTGTGGCGAAGTGACAGAAAATCCCTTGGGTTCACTACTAGCATCCTTTTTTAGCAAACCGAAAGTGAGCTGATTACCAGAGTCTTGCAATAAAGAACCATCCTTTCCAACAACACCTA
>JAHFSE010000150.1 GCA_023265895.1 Gammaproteobacteria bacterium | reverse complement strand
AAACAAGCATTCAGATGGCAGGCAAGGTGAGATCCTATAACGGTTTGATGGTACATGTATTTGGGCGTATTGCTGCGGCAATGTTTCTGTTAGTTCAGCGATTCAGCTCTTAATTCGCATTTTAATGTGAGTCAACTCGTCTGTCTGATTTAATTGGTTTATGAGTAAAAAATTTGATACGGTAGCGCCCGAAATTCTGTTCTCTGATTCAACATAAAACAAACTAAGGAGATAAATTATGAGCTCAAACTCAATCTCGCCTACTGGATCACTCCCCACATCACCGACAACAACTGAAGAGAATGCTCAAGGAACCACACACATCCTCCATGGGATTAGACCTGGACAAGACAGGCACAGACCCGACGTAAGAGAACCCAACACAACAGATATGCGACAGCCCGCTGCCACTAGAACCATAATGAAGATACTCAACGAGCGAGCAACATACGAACGAGCAGGAGCTATGGCTCTCACAGACATGCTAGCAATAATGAGACAAATAATTTATAGGCATCCAGAAGCTCTTGGATTACGGGAATTGCTTCGACACGCAGAAGGCATAAGAGACGAAACTTCTCAAACTCTAACTTTATATGCGATGGCAGCAACCTGTAAAATGCTCGCCTCTAGATATCCAGATACCCAGGCCGATTTGAGCCTAGTTATAAGTGGGGTGAATGATTTCCTAATAAAAGCTCATAATTTTCTACCGTACATTGCAACCACGACAATAGGAACAATCATTTCAAGCAGATCCGATTCCACGGAACAAGGCTCATTAGCTTTCATACTACAATTAGTGATTCCTCTTTTATGTTTTCTTGCTCTATTGCGCGTGATCTCTAGAAGCATACCTTTTTCTCCATCCTTTCAAGGGAGAGGCGCTAATTTATAACCTACTTCCCTCCGCAATAAACCGGAGGGAAATGGCTCCCGTAGTGTTTCCTACTGATACTCATAACCGATGTGCGCAGTTGGCTTTTTCACAACGACCATAAAGACACAAACTATGCTCCTGCAGATGAAACCCTAATTTTTGGGCAATTTTTTCTTGCTGCTTTTCAATTGTAGGATCATGAAATTCCTGCACCAAACCACAATCAATACAAACGATATGATCATGATGCTCTTCACTAGCCAATTCAAAAACTGAAAAACCACCATCAAAATTATGCCGCTGCACCAAACCAGCAGATTCAAATTGCGTCAACACACGATACACTGTAGCTAAACCAATATCTTCACCGGAGGCCAATAAAGCCTTATATACATCTTCAGCACTCATATGATGAGGTTCAGAACTTTCCAACAAAGCTAAAATTTTGAGCCGCGGCAAAGTGACCTTCAGGCCTAATTTACGCAAGTCTTGATTGTTCAGCGGCATGTTTCCACCTATGATGGGGCACTGTCGGTTGTATACTCGCAAGCAATGGCGCGAAACACGCGACCTTAATGTAATTTAACTTCAGATGCAAAAAACTCTTACTATGATCCAACGATTATTCATCCTTCTCACGGCATTTTTTTTATTTGGCTGCAGCAACTGGCACTTTCCTGGCGTCTATAAATTAGAAATTGATCAGGGTAATAAAATCAGCGCAGCGGCACTGAAAAAATTAGAGCCTGGCATGACACCCCGACAAGTCATCTACGTTTTGGGCTCACCCTTATTGCAAGACCCATTGCACACGGATCGTTGGGATTACTACTCTTATTTGTTACCCAGCGGTCGGCTAAAGCCTGAAGTCATGCATATTGTGGTGTACTTTAAAGATGAGCATTTTAGTTACTATGAAAAACGTTAGGTCCGCTCAAATCGTTTGTTAGAGCAAATCTATTTAAAATTCTACTGACGCCAATACATAGAAGCACGCTGCATCAACTCACGCACCCAATGTGGCGGTTCATCCAATATCATGATTTTCTGTGGCGTCATCGTACTGTCGGTTGTCTTTGGCATCGTCATGTAAGAAGCACGAAGCGGCAAACGGCCCTGCATACCAACCGGACAAGGTGGATTAAAACAACTTAAAGCTGTCTGTCGATTACGTAATATTTGTGCAAAAGCACCCGGTAAATGCGCTTGCAGCACATGATAGATTTTTCGATTTTCATCTTCGGGTAAATTAAAATTTATCACAGTGCTTGCCGGCACAGGACTTACCGCGGCACAGTGCAGGTTATGCATAGAATAAGGATCACCCGCAATCATAATATTTAACAATCGATTGCGTTCAGCAAATTTTTGAATATCTGCTGACATAGCGGCAGGTGGACAAGTAGGACCAAAACCTGCCAACTTAGAATCTTCAGTAATTTGTAATCCTAATCGATGAAAACAAGCGGCTAACATGTTCGTTGCGGTGGCACCAGCACTGTGCCCCGTCACAGTCAAACGAAATTGAAAATGATTTAACACTTCTTTCAACACATCAAACGCAGCATCATGCCAAAAAATAGCAGTGCCCCAACGTTTTAACTCCATTAATTTTTGCTCAGTAGAATATTGAGGCCATGCATTCATGACCGCTGCCAAACAAAGATCATCGATTTTAATCTCATGGGCGTAGGGTAATAATTTTTTCATTAAACACTGAGTGATCCGTGGCAATAAACAAATCTCTTGTAACACCGCACGCATGTCATTTTCTGCACGATTCGCAAGCCCTTCGGGAATTTCTACCACACCAAATAATCGCCACAAAATCGTATAATCTTTTTTATCCAGCTGAACTAAATTGGTATTATATACTTGCCCCCACCACTGCACCTCTTCTCTCAGGGTTTCAATATTGGCGGGCTTGAGAAGCTGAGGATTACCCATTGGGGTTCCACAATAAATGGGTGGCTGTTGCTCAAATAATTGCTGCACAGCAGGGCTGTTTAAATAATCTGTTCTGGCTTTTTCAAGTGCTATTTTTTCTCGTAAAAACTGCCCAAACATTTCTCGTGATAAATTTGGCGCTCGCATCTTTGCATCTAACGCATCTATTTTCGCCGCAAAAGCAGCCAATTTATTACCTGGCACTAAGGCCATCTGCTCCTGACGACCAAAAGGTAATGGCGTACCCATGAAAAAGATTCTTAATACAATAATCTCAGGATTTGTTTTCAAAAAACCAGACTGCAAAATTCCACCACTGGTCAATTGAACAATCGGCGCCGCATCGGGTCGATGCCGATAGAAATAATAGGTAGGAATTTCAGAAATTCTACCCTCCTTTAAAATATCCGTACCACGCCCTTTTAGATAATCTTCCAACCCCGTGACAATTCTATCTTGCTCTTTGCCGGTTAATGGGTTGATAACAGTATTGGGTAATTTTTCTAAATCTAATAATCGATCCGGCGTTAATACCGGATACGCACCCGGCTCACCTTGTTTTCCTCGAAAAGGCAATCCATAACTTAATGAATACACATGCTCTGCAGCAGCGAGCATGTGCCGCAATTCACGAATTGAAATACCTCGGTGAGCTTGATCAAAAATTTCTTCATGAGTAAAAAAACTCGAAGTTACTTTATTGAGTAGATTTAAATAACAAGACACGTCTTTGGGCGCATTATTAATGCCAGTTATTTTTAATTCTACTTGAGTCCACTCAACAGACACATCAGAAAAATGACGTATCGATTTCATTATTTTTGGACATCGGCTCGCAATAGGCGCCGAAGAAGATTGAACAGATAGCATCCATGAAGACATAAAAGAAGATTTTTTTGCTGCGACTGCAGCAATCTCTGACGCAGCAATCCTTGCCATTCTGAACATAAAGATATTCCCTAATCTCTATTTAGCATTAACGAAGAGATCATCTATTAAAAAACAATCTAACATCACAATGAGATAGACGATTTGTTTTTTTAATCGACTGCTTATTTCTTATTAGCAATCATAAGCCAGCGTATTATTCTGACGGATAAGCTCAGGGTCAACAGAAAATTATTCTTCATTATTTTTTTTATTATAAGACGTCGTTCTTACCCGCCGACTGAGCTTGTTAGCCAATTTTTCCTGTTTTGCTTTAGCCGCACGCGCTCTTCTTGATTCTTTAGGGTCTATTTGCAGCGGGCGATAAATTTCGACTCGATCTCCGGATTTTAATAAGCACGTTTTGGGATCTGAAACTAATTGACTAAAAATTCCCATCGGCATTTGAGCCAAATCAATTTCAGGAAATTCTTGTACAATATTGGACTGCTCCACAGCTTCATAAACTGTGCAATCTGGCGCGACATCTAAGACGATAATACGTTGCTTTTCTGGTATCGCATATGCGACTTCAATGGTGATCATCATTTTTTAGCTCATTATACAAAGACGAATAGAAAATAACTCAGACAAGGATATAGCGTATTCTAATATGCTGTCGCCAATTTCGCACATTGAATCATAATTGATATATAATCCCTAAATGAGCAAAACAAACAGCAAAACCCAACAGACTTCAGCAACGATTGCGCAAAATAAAAAAGCGCGACACGATTATTTTATTGAACAGCAATTTGAAGCCGGGTTGGTTTTAATGGGCTGGGAAGTGAAAAGTCTCCGTGCTGGCAAAGGTAATCTAACGGAAGCCTATGTGATTTTTAA
>JAHFSE010000149.1:3843-4652 GCA_023265895.1 Gammaproteobacteria bacterium | reverse complement strand
AAATTGAATTACATCATTACTACCGAACTGATCAGCAAGTTTATCTTGCCCAAGTCCTTGACTAAATAAATATAAATCGGAGCCAACACCGCCAGCTAAAATATCATTTCCCGCACCACCGACGAGCACATCATCACCGCCACTACTTGTTAATTGATCAGCTCCATCACCGCCCATTAATGTATCGTTATTATTAGCGCCATAAATTTGATCATCGCCATCACCGCCAAGTAAGGTATTACTACCATACCAATCATAAATATAATCATTGCCTTGATCGCCGGAGATAAAATCATTACCTGCATCACCTAGTAGAGTATCTGCACCATCGCCACCATAAATAACATCATTGCCACCTTTACCATCAATATAATCATTACCGCCTTTTCCATCAAAAGTATCATTCGTTGCATAACCATAAACGGTGTCTGAATATTCAGTTGTAATTAATACTTTTTGTTTTATATCCTGCGTTGTCCAAATTGCTCCATCAGCAAATTGAATCTGTTCTATTTGATAATCTCCAACTGCATCATTACGAAAGTAATCCGATAAAGTCAGTTGATCGCCACTGTTAGTAAAAGTGAAAACTAAATCTTCTGAAGTATACCAACCAGTGGAATGAATTCGACGAATTTGTACATCGATAGAACGAATATCCGTGAATTGAATTACATCATTATTACCTAACTGATCAGCAAGTTTATCTTGACCAAAACCTTGACTAAATAAATATAAATCGGAGCCAACACCGCCAGCTAAAATATCATTTCCCGCACCACCGATGAGCGTATCATCACCACCGCTAC
>JAHFSE010000149.1:0-3833 GCA_023265895.1 Gammaproteobacteria bacterium | reverse complement strand
GGTAATATTATCGTTACCCTCACCACCGAGCAGAATATTATTGCCCAACCAATCATAAATATAATCATTGCCTTGATCACCGGAGATAAAATCATTACCTGCATCACCTAGTAGAGTATCTGCACCATCGCCACCATAAATAGTATCATCGGTGTCATAGCCATAGATAACATCGGAATTTTTAGTTCCCATTAGTAATTTATTTTTAACTTGCTCTGTTGTCCAAATGGTGCCATCAGAGAATTGAATTTTCTCAACACTGGAAGGTTGATAAGAATAAAAATAATTTTTTACTCTTAATTGATCTGAGCTATTACTGAAAGTTAGCAATAAATCTACGGTGCCAACCCAATAAACATCGGGGCCACTCACTCTGCTTAAAATAACATCCTGTGGACGAATGCCAACACCCAGTTGAATCACATCAGTTTTTCCGCTGGTCGTATCATAATTATGAATAATATCTTGGCCATCACCCACACTAAAAAGATAGGTATCCGAACCTTGACCACCAGCAAGGGTATCATTTCCTGCCCCACCAATTAGGGTATCATCACCATTACCCGCATTAATGGTGTCATTTGTTGCTTGACCCAAAATAATATCTGCTTTATCAGTGCCGGTAATATTACCCGAACCAATGATAATACCCGATTCGATTAAAGCAGATTTTAGTTCTAAAGAATCAGCTGTGGCTGCAGCCCATTGTTGTAGCAGAGTGAGACCATCCCAGCCCAAGGCATAAAAGTTTTTTCCTGCATAGCGATTTAATTCTGCTAAATCATAGAGCGCATTGAGTGGATCCGTTTGTTGTAGTGTTATTAATTTGGCATCCAAAGCAGAGAAATTAAAATGAACACCTTGGTTATCTAATTGAAGGCTAATGGTATCTAAATAAGGCTTTAGACGAGTTTGAAATAATAATCCTTGATAAACAGATTCTTTTAATGCCTGATAACTTTGAGTGATAGCATCCACTTGTTGACTAGAAAGATCTACAAACACTGTCGTACTTACTAGACCGCCGCCAGAACTGGAGTGATTGACAACTCTCACGGAGCCACTCGCCACAGAAACATTGTAGGTTTCTTCCGTAGAGTCGGGTTGTGTTTGCTTATTAATTTGAACAAAGTGCGTACCATTAAAGCGCTCTAATACATCTACCATCAATTGAAGATTTTCTCTTTGTGCCCGTAGAGCATCGATCCGCTGTTTGACAGCCAATTCTTCATTAGGATTAGAAAAAACACTGTCGACATAATTATCATGCGTTAAACCAGGAATAATATATTCTAAATCCAAAATACCTACGGATTGCCGACTGGTTTTTAATTCAGAAGAATTAGCCCAAGCCATGAGTAAATTATCTAATTCACTGAACTGATCGGCGCGCATAGTAATTTGACTGTATTTTTCTAGTTCGGTTAATAAATCATTGGATAAAGTCGCGGCTTCCTGCAAATCCCGCACCGCACCTGAACCTTGCATATTGGGTAAAACTTTCGCTGCATCGCTAATATCAATGGCTGGAAATTGGCGGTAAAAAGGGTTGCTTTGTAAATTTAATGCCGAAGCCGTTGAAGATAATTCTGCAATGTCACCTGCACTACCATCGCTGCGAATAAAAGTGGCCTTGGCGGCTTCTACATTACCATTACCCAAATTCACGCCGGTGACTTGGGCATTTAAATTAATGGTAGTAATATTATTTTCAGCTAATGAAGTGAGTTCATTACTTTGACTAATGCCGTCTTGGTTTAAATCTTGCCAAACTTGTAATTTAGAAAATAAAACATCTAGGCTATTAATTTTTCCATCAGCATGGCTATCTAAATCTTTTAATGCATCAAATGCGTTAATGGCTTTTTTGCCATTAGATTTTATTGTATCTACACCAAATAATTCACCACCATTATCAATTAAATGATTATTGTTCCTGTCTAATACCAGCCAGCCGTCAGAAGGTTTTAACCAGCCGGTGCCGTGTTTAATGCCATCACCATCGTGATCGAATAATACAGTTCCGTTAGCGGAAATCGTTTCAATGCCGTTGTTATTTAAATCTAAAGCCAACGGATCGATGCGACGAAGCCAGTTGCGGGCAGAGTTCCAGAGGTTATTGATGTCGCTTGGCAGGAATCCATGCTTACCTAGCCAACGATCAAATGTCGGCACAAGAGAAAGTAATGTAAAAGATGCGCCCAAAAGCGCTGTACTAGGATTACGAGCGAATACTGCACCCAAGGCACCTGAAGCAGCGGCTATGTCATCGATAGTAAATCCGCCATCTCCATCGGTGAATTCATAAAGAGCTGCAGTAACTTGTGTTGCAATACCTACGCTACTCCAAAAAGCACCAAATCCTGAGTCTGCATCGCTCAACGCCCCTAACAAAGTTGACGCAGCACCCACCAGCGCCGCTACGTCTCTATTACTACTATCACTCAATGTATTTAAAGCATCCGTTAAACTGCCTCCAGAGCTAACGGTAGTAATAATAGTATTAGAGATTTCTTCAATTGCCTTCGATGAAATAGTCATAAATTAAAGCCTCCATGCTTAGAAAAAATAAAAATACATAGGTAAAAAAACGCGCCAATCATTCCGCCAAAGAACCAATCATAAATAGAAATCCATTTCTTACTAGTTAGATAACCCTTTTTTACTAAAAATAACTTCTTTAAAAAAAGCATAGAAAAAGGGAAATACACGTACAGAAAAAGCATAGAATTCAGATTAATTTTATCCTCTAAAAAAAATGCGCTAGCTAAAGCCGCCAAGAAAAAAATAACACCGATGATATACATAGAAATTCCTGTTTACTTATAAAGTTTGAATCTTGCAATTAAGTCGCGAGATGATATCAGATAAAAATTGTCGTTAATTGCAACAGAAGATATTTCCATTAGTTCTCCAGAACTTCCATCACCACGAAGTCAATTCAAGGTGTGAACTTCATCAAACTCCCCCAACCCCTCTTCATCTGAAGAGGGGAGAAACAAAATAAATCCCCCCTCTTTTTTGAAAGAGGGGGTTAGGGGGAGTTAAATTATCAACATCCGTTAAACGAGTGACTGATATTTCTTGAGCCACACAACACATGACACCACTCGTATCTTTTAAAATATCTAAGTTTGAAAATCTTAATGTTTTTATTCCTAGCGATAACATGTATTTTTCTCTTGCTTTATCATAAGTTTTTCCTTGTTCTGTGTAGTGCTGACTACCATCTAATTCAATAACAAGTTTTAGCTGTGGACAGTAAAAGTCGACTATGTAATTTGAAATGCTATATTGGCGGAAAAACTTATAGCCCAGGCATTGTTTATTTCTCAGTTGATGCCAGAGTTTTTTCTCTGCATCTGTTTGATTTTTTCTTAAAGCTCTGCGCTTATCTTTTGTTTCAGCTCGATTGAATACTTCCATGATTTTTAGCTCTGTTGGAATGAACTCCCCCTAACCCCCCTCTTTCAAAAAAGAGGGGGGATTTTTGTCTGGTGTTTTCATTGCTAAATTAACAGCGGTGACGATTATCTGAAAATGTACCGCGATAGTACTGGTGGTTAAATGGGGATGCAATAGTGCCAGGCCATTCTTCTAGCAAGTTATTCTTTCATGCATAAAATGGCTGTTTTTGTAGGATATATCGCACATGAACTCAGGCTGTTAACTGCCAAAAATAAATTTCATTGTTATGTGAGATTTATCAAACTCCCCCAGCCCCTCTTCATCTGAAGAGGGGAAAAACAAAATAAGTCCCCCCTCTTTTTTGAAAGAGGGGGTTAGGGGGAGTTAGTAGATATATTTTTTTAGATCGAAAATAAACTGCGTTT
>JAHFSE010000148.1 GCA_023265895.1 Gammaproteobacteria bacterium | reverse complement strand
CTTGGTGTTCGTGCATGTCTTTGTTGTATTCACGTATTTTATCTTGATGCTCACGCATGTCTTCACGACGTTCACGTATTTTATCTTGATGTTCACGCATGTCTTCGCGATGCTCACGCAGATTTTCTTGGCGTAGTCGCATTTTTTCTCTTTGAGTTTCGCCACGCCTCTGCATTTGCTCGTTACGCTCAGATTGACGTTCTAAACGATTATCAGGCATGACGGCAGGTTGTTCGGTACTCCGTGGCTCAACAGGTCGGGCATTTTGGCGGTGCTCTTCAGCCAATGTGGGTGTAGAGAGGGCGCTCAATAAAAGCCCGATGAGTATAGGATAAGCAGTTACCATGGATAGCCCCTTGTCGCTAAGAAAAAGTCAGAATGCTCGTGAATGCGTGCTTTAGACTCGGTCATCAGTGAGCTGAGCATCTCTTTTATTGTCAAATGGATGCTGAAAGAAGTCAAATAGCTTGGTTTTTCTTCAAGTAGATCAGCATTTTCTGGATCGTCTGCGACTCTTTCTTGCATTGCTTGAGCTTGGCAGTGCAGGATAAATTGAATGGCTTGCTGTACCTGAGGCACCTCTTTGACATGGTGTTGCAGGGAAAGGAGCAGATTGTGCACAATTTCTGCTCCAAGCGCTTTGACAGCAAGAATACCACGCTGTACCTCACCTGGTTTTTTTAAATCATACTGCATTAATAACTGATTTTTCAATAAATCTTTATCAGCCTTACAGGGCGTTGCGTGATAAAAATAGCGATACAAGTAAAGTTTCAATGCGCGAGTTCTATCAAAATCTGTCCATGTCTTGTAATAATAGTGGGCGATTTTTTTTAATTCAGTGAGCGGAAAGTCAGCATACTGTTTGAGCAAGTGAATGAGCAGGAGTGCTTGAATCGTCATTTTAATGTTAGCCCAAGTACAATTCCCTACAGATTGATTTTTTGCTGGTAAATCATAGGCTTCTGCAGGAGATAATTGTAATTTTTCATAGATACCATAGCGAAATAACGCTTCATAATAGGCTGCTTGTTTAGCAGTGCTGACTGTTGCACTGAATAAACTTTGAACCAACTGGGGGGTGATTGCAGCTTGATTACCAATTGTATAAAAATCTGCTCCTGCGTGTTTTGCGTAAGCGCCACGGTTTAAGATCACGATCAGAGTGTCTGCAAGGATAAAATTAGCGCTGTGATTATACAACCCAGAAGAAATGACAATGACTTGGCCTGCTTGATATTGCTCGACTAATTGAGAGCAGTGTGCAATATCAGCAAAGTGGTGCTGAGAGTCTACAATAGCTTGTAGTGAAAATAATGTTTGATTAACGCAATATTTTAAATTATCAATTGGTGTTTTTTGTGAGAAATTCCAGAAGGAATATAAGGCTTCTGGCATCGTGTATTGTGGCTCAAAACTTTCAAAGTTAACTTCTATAGGTTCATCCGGTTGTTTTGCTGAGTGCAAAAGACTAATGCCTTTCAGTCCTAAGCGATGTGCGAGCAATTTTAAATCAATCAAATGGTCAAAGGTATTTTCATGCGGTGTATAAGAGTGATAGAACAATAAAAATAATTTTTTACTCAAATCAGAAACTTGGAGGCTGGTATTTGCAATGACGAGCTTATTCATTAGGGCATGTTTCGCTACTTCAGGAATATCTAATTTATCAGTCTGCATCGTTTCATAGAGTTGTATGCATAGGTTCGCTAAATCAAAAAACACTGCTGAGAAAAAATGCTGATTTTCTTTCGACGTGATGTTGGATTCAGCGGCCATCAGGGTGATTAGTTGATGAGAAGGATCGATGAATTGCGCGAGCTTATCTGTGGTTGGTAGCGTCGAAAATAGCTCAGGATAAGCAGTGATTTTTGCTTTGATCAGAGTGATTAAATCTGGGTTGATTAATGCTGATTTTTGCTCGGGGAGTGTAATAATTAAAGCAAGAAATTGACTGAGATAATGCTGCAATGTGTCATGCATAAAATACCCTGTCTATCAGAAGAGGCTCGGATATGTAGGCCTAGAATCTGAGTATAGAAGAGTTAGATGATATACCCAAGATACTCCAAAATACATGCTTCTAGCTGCTCGACTTTACCCAGCTGAAGCCTTCTTCGCCTCGCAATAGTGTTGACTATTTCTCCGCTCAGAAGACTGCATCTGACTAAATCCGCTTTGCTATAAACTACGCATTTTGAAGTATCTTGGGTATAGATAGTGATATTGGTGAGGAGATTTGATTGTCAGCCTTATTTGCGTCGATGAGAGCGAATATAAAACGTAAGGGTAGCGAGTAGCGTACTCACGATGAACCAGCCTCTATACCAAAACCCGATGATTTCAATAGGGGTGAGCGCAATCACTTGGCCTGCGATAGAGCCTAAGGTAATAGAGAAAAAAGGAATACTAAAATACAGGGAAAAGGATTTTTTTTGCTCGGGCGTCATCGTGCTGAGCATCAAAAAAATAAATCCAATGGCAGCGGCATTCAGTAGAGTAAAAAATAAAACAGCTATCATATTCAATCTTACTTATATCAGACCTTAGCACACTTCAGTGTTCAGTACAAAAGCCCCTTCGCCTCAGATTCAGAAACAATGGACTCTCTTGCCTATAGCCTCACTGACCATAAAGTTTAAGCTGCGGAGGAAATTAATATAACAATTATACTCGAATTTCTCTAGATTTTCAGCTTTAATTAAGTTATATAGCATATATTTATTATAGGGCATGCTGCAATGCAAGCAGAAAAAACGTTGTTATGTGTAGATGATGAGGTCAATACCTTAAGTGCGCTTAAACGGTTGCTCAGAAAAGAAGAGGTACAGATTATTACTGCAGAAAGTGGCATGGCTGCACTCGAGCTACTAAAAACGCAGCAGGTACAATTGATCCTGACTGATTTTCGTATGCCTGGGATGAATGGAATAGAGTTTTTAAAACAGGCTAAACAAATTGCACCTCATGCAGTTCGTGTTGTATTGTCTGGTTATGCTGATTTAAAAGTCTTGCTGGATGCAGTGAACGAAGGAGAAGTGTATCGGTTTATTACAAAGCCTTGGGAAGATCATCAATTACTTGCTACATTACAACAATGTTTTGAGTATTATCAATTATTAGAAGATAATCGCATTATGCATCAAGAATTGATTCAATTAAATCTTAAATTAAAAAACAAAATTATTACCGATCTTGCTGAAAAAAATTCAGCAAAACAAATTGTGGACTCTCTGCCTGAAGGATTGGTGGCGATTGATCACAATGGTCTCATTCAATTTGTTAATCCCTATGCTAAAAAGCGTTATGGTGAGCGATTGGATTTTAAGAATTCTAAAAAAATTGAACAGCTTTTTAATACAGAAACAGTAGACGCAATTCAGATATTTATGCTGTCAATGGACGCTGTTCAAGAGCTCACCGTTGAGATACATGGTTATCAACTCTTACTCTTACTATATCCACAAGTGAAAGAGGGAGAACGCTCGGGGTGTATTATCAGATTAGTGGAAATTTCTTAATAAGATGAGATAACGTATTATGACCGATAAGCATGCACCGGGTCCCAGTAATAAAGACATTGTCCATGAAATCAATAATCCATTGAGTTTTGTGATCAGCAATATTGAAATGTTGTGTAAGTATGTCCAAATATTAAATAAAACTATCGGAGATCAATCAGAGATCATAGAGTTGTCTCAAAAAGACTTTTCAATGAATGCGAAAAAATTATATGAAGAAATGAATCGTAATCATGAGAAAGAAGAGTTATCTTTTGTTCTTTCAGATTGTGAAGAGCTATTAAAAGAATCGCAGGACGGGTTGAGAAAAATAAAAAAATTACTGCAAGAATTTAATAATAAAAACTAATACTTAGTTATAAAACACCAGACAGTTTAACCCGCCTGACAACGGCACCTGAAATGCCAGATAAATATAAAGCCTCGTCTTTTACAGATTAGTTTCTCAGCATGTGATCATGAATTATGATGGCTCCGGTTTCATCTCGATCGACTTTGAATAATTCTGGATGTAGTAAACAGGCTGTTTCAATAATATTTTTTTGTAGATTGAGCTTTGCTCTTTGTTCGCGTAATTCATCTGCTAAGATGCGATTTTCTACAATCACGGCTCGATGAGATAAGGCTTGCTCGATGGTCAATATTAGTTCATCATTTTGCCATGGCTTTGATAAAAAACGGTAAATTTGAGCTTTATTAATGCCATCTTTACAGGCATTAATGTCATTATAACCACTCAATATAATTCGTATAGACTCTGGCTGAATGTCTTTTATCTCAGTTAAAAATTCTACACCAGTCATGTGTGGCATTCTAAAATCAGACAAAAATAACTCAAATGGAGTAATGGCTGCACGTTTTAAGGCCACAACGGGGTCGGTATAATACTCTATCTCACAATCAATCATGGAATGTAAGATTGTACGTCTTAATGATTTTAAAATGCTTTCTTCATCATCCACCAGCATGATTCGATGCATCATCTTTTCCTTTTTCTTGAGTTACATATACTGAAACTTCCAATGATTCTTTTAGGGAATGTTCTAACTTCAAAATATGATTGATAGTTTCTTCTGTAAATTCGTATCCTTTAGATAAAATAGAGACGCCTGCTTTTGTTTGTAAATCAGCAGCAAGGATCATGTTAGGA
>JAHFSE010000028.1:5380-18929 GCA_023265895.1 Gammaproteobacteria bacterium | reverse complement strand
TCTATGCGATTCAAACCACCCCAAGTACTTTGCTCTAATAACATCCGATGCCACTCAACTTGCATATGATCCCAATCCTCTTGCAAAGCTTGCAGCTCATAAACTCGCTGACGCATCATGTGTTTTGAATAAACTAAAGTCACGCCAGATACCATAAGCGCTAGCCATAAAATCAACAGAGTACCCATACCTCGCGCCCAAACACTACTTCGGCTTGCAACTTCTTCATAACCAATGTCATCAAGACTCGGCGCAACATGAACCGTGTTTTGAACATAATCATTTAATAATGCACTCATAGTCTCCTACCTTAGTTGTGCTTGATGATGAGTTTAAACTCTCTCCAGCACTCCTTATTTAACTTGCAACCCTTTTTTGTGTGACTGCTACCACCGAACAACCCACCCACTTCACCCACTCAAATACACTACATAATTTTCTCTGCTACTCTCATGATCGCGCTACGAGCTCTTGGATTACGCCCCACTTCTGCTGCACTTGCTTTTACTGCAGGCCCCACTTTTTTGAGCCGTTTTTTTAACTGACTTTCCTGAATCGGAAACCCCTTTGGCCAATCTCCACCTGTTGCCTGCTGCTGAATAAACTGCTTCACGATACGGTCTTCTAACGAATGAAAGCTAATGACGACCAATCGACCACCGGGCATTAATACTTCAAGTGCCTGCTGCAATCCTTGGCGCAAATCATCTAATTCATCATTCACCACAATCCGGATGGCTTGAAACGCTCTGGTCGCCGGATGTTTATGAAGCTCCCAACGGGGATGGGCTTCTTTAATAATTTCCGCTAACTGGCCTGTCCGTGTAATAGGCACCTTTACTCGCGCTCGTACAATGGCTCTTGCTAAATGCTTTGCAAATCGCTCTTCACCATAAGTACGCAAAACATCTATCAATTCTGCTTCTGAAACTTGTGCTATCCACTGAGCAGCAGACAGACCCGCCCGATTGTTCATTCGCATATCCAACGGGCCATCTCTTAAAAAACTAAATCCTCGCTCTGCCAAATCCAACTGCGGAGAAGACACACCCAAATCTAACAAAACACCCGCGACGGGCGCTGAGAAACCAGAAGATTGGTATAACTGTTGAAGCTGAGAAAAACTCCCTGAAATACCAACAAATCGAATATCTCCATCTAAATATCGTTCAGCTCTAATCATTGCATCGGGGTCTTTATCGATACCCAGCAAGCGCCCCTGCGAACTGAGCCTCTTTAACACATGCCGACTATGGCCCGCACACCCTAAGGTTCCATCTATATAGCAGGCATTTGAATCAGTGATTAATGCATCCACTGCCTCGGTTAATAACACCGACTCATGCTCATCACTCATACTGCTGCTCGCTGCTTTCGCTACCTATAGCGATAAGGTTAATAAATCAGCTGGCAGCGCGTCCTCCGTTTCTGCAGCACCTTCTGACAACCACTGTTGTCGTCGTTCTTCCCACAACAACTCGCTCCATACTTCAAATTTTTTGCCCTGACCAATCAAAACCACTTTTTTATCCAGCTGGGCATACTCTCTTAACTTTCCAGGAATCAACAACCGCCCTTGGCTATCCAACTCTAATTCAGCAGCATGACCAATTAATAATCGCTGAATACGACGCGCCGCCCGATTAAAGCTGGGCAATGCTTCAATCTTTTTCTCAATGGTCTCCCACTCATCTAGGGGATATAACAGCAAACACTGCTCTTCCGTATCAATGGTCACAATCATCTGACCTTTGCAGAGCATTTGGACTAAATCACGATAGCGCGTGGGTAAAGCGACTCGCCCTTTAGTATCTAAATTAATTGCATTTACGCCACGAAACATGAGCTTTGTACCCACTCTGTCACAACAGACGTTTTATACTCAAATAAATTAGTGGCTAAAAAACATCCGCACCACTGACACCCACCTAAATCCACTATTCTCCACTTTTCTCCACATGTATAACAATATAGAAAGGAGACTGAGTCATTGTCAAGCTGGATAAGGTGTGGAAAACATAAATTTAATCAAATAATATCAATCAGTTAGATCTATGATGAACTTTTTAAAAGCTGGGGACAACAGTAATTTTCTTATTAAAAACAACAAGTTATTATAATTTACGCACAATTAATGAGCTAAAAATGATGAGAGTGGGCCTGTAAGCCGGGTTCTGTGATCAGCAACCATTCATCTAGGATGTAAGTCACCTTACACCTCAAGCAACCTACCCGAATCCAACGCGGGCCGCGCATGCAAACCCTAGTAAAGCGCATAGCGTATTAATAGGGTTTGCTGGATTCCTATTTGGTCTTGCTCCCAGTGGGGTTTACCGTGCCGCGATGTGTTACCACTCGCGCGGTGCGCTCTTACCGCACCTTTTCACCCTTACTGAATTCAAAAAATTCAGCGGTTTATTTTCTGTGGCACTTTCCGTAGGCTCACGCCTCCCAGGAATTACCTGGCACTTCGCCCTATGGAGCCCGGACTTTCCTCTATGATCATTAATTAGCTTGCGCCTCTTAATCGCCACAGCGATTGCTCAACCCACTCTCACCAACGATCACTCTACTCCGCTGAAAAAGCTAACTCAAGCCTTGCTTGCAATCACATAACAAACTATTGAACAATACGCGAACTTTTTCACTGCCATAATTATTATTCATTGCCCACTGAGCTTTGCACGCTATGCTGTTATCTGGAGATGCTTCCAACAATCCTGATCATCAATCACTTCACTCTATTTTAGCAGTTAGACTTTCTGCGTTAGGCGATATTATTTTACTGATACCTACACTTCGCAGAATCGCGCGCAGTTTCCCTAACACAAAACTTAGCTGGCTCGTAGACCCAATATTTCTGCCCTTACTGCCCCATCTACATAACATTGAATTAATCCCCATTCGCAAACCTAGACGAATAAAAGATTACTGGCGGATTTATCATTCACTCCGTCATCGTCGCTTTGATTGCTTACTCGCTTTTCAATCTAGTTTGCGTAGCCATCTCATCTACCCATTGATACATGCGCCATTGAAATTAGGCTACTCCAATCAACAAGCAAAAGATCTACACACTCTTTTTGTTAATACGCATCTGCCTTTTAAAAAAGAACATTTACTCGATACCGCATGGCGTTTTGCTGACTATCTTGGCGCTACAGATCAAACCCTGGATTGGGGATTCACTTTCACAGAAGAGGAAAATAGCTGGGCCAATCGATTATTAATGGGCGCAGGACCTTGGCTTGCAATCAATCCTGGCGCATCTAAACCAGAACGCAGCTGTCGAGCAGATTTTTATGTTGATCTTATTCTAAGGATTCTAGCTGCCTATCCAGTACAGATCATTTTGACCGGCGGAAATAATCATTTTGAAATGACTTTGGCTGCAACCATTACTCAAAAATGTCCGCATCGTTTAATTAATTTAGTGGGTCAAACATCTTTGCGAGAGCTCGCCATTGTACTCAATCATTGTGATTTGACGATTGCACCAGATACCGGACCATTGCATTTAGCCGATGCACTGGGAAAACCAGTCATCGGTCTCTATGCTGTCGCACCACCAGAATTATCTGGGCCTTACCATTACCCACATTGGGTGGTAAACCAGTATCCGGAAGCAGCACGACGCTATCTCGGAAAAGAACCAGAGCAACTGCCTTGGGTCACACGCATTCATCATCCAGAAGCCATGTCATTAATTCAAGTTTCTGCTGTTTTAGATCGTGTCTCGCAATGGTGGACTCAATTTCATACAGTCACCACACATCATCAATGAGGAACTGCATCTCATGACTCTAACTTTACCGGATTTTAAAAAAGCACGCGTCCTCATTGTGGGAGATGTTATGGTGGATCGCTATTGGCATGGCAATACCTCTCGTATTTCTCCGGAAGCACCTGTACCCGTATTATCTATACACACTTGCGAAGATCGCCCTGGTGGCGCAGCAAACGTTGCATTAAATATGGCGCATTTAAATGCTCAAGTTCAATTAAGCGGCATCACCGGTAATGATGAAACAGCCTTCGCTTTAGAATCACAATTATCAAAAGCTCAAATTCATTGCCATTTTTTTAAAGATGCTGAAATTCAAACCATTACTAAATTACGAGCTATTGCTCAACACCAACAATTAATTCGTTTAGATTTTGAAAAAAATCTGGCCGCAGCCACCACCACTCATCAGCAATTACTCGAGCAATTTGAATCACTATTAACCCATATTAATATTTTAGTTTTATCAGATTATGCGAAAGGTACCTTGCTTCATGTACAAGATTTTATTCAACGTGCAATTACAAAAAAAATTCCTATTATTGTTGATCCAAAAGGCAGTGATTTTCATAAATATAAAGGCGCAACATTAATAACACCCAACTTAAAAGAGTTTGAATTAGTCGTCGGGCCTTGTCAGACGGAAGAAGAATTGATTGCCAAGGGAAATGCATTATTAACCACACACCAATGGCAGGCATTATTAATTACGCGCGGCGAACAAGGCATGACTTTATTACAACAAGATCATGAACCACATCATTTTCCCGCTCAAGCAAAGGAAGTGTTTGATGTCACGGGTGCTGGCGATACCGTCATCGCAACACTTGCAGCGGCCATTGCCGCTGGCGCCCCATTAATTCAAGCAACGCAACTGGCAAATATAGCTGCGGGCATTGTCGTCAGCAAATTAGGAACGGCATCAGTAACAGCAAAAGAACTGGCGCAAACCATAGAGATAAAAAAATCTGCGCATCCTTGTATACTGACTGAAATGCAACTGCTGCAATATCGTAGAGAAGCGTATAAAAAAAATGAAGTGATTGTAATGACCAACGGTTGCTTTGATTTATTACATCCTGGACACATCAGTTACCTTGAAGCTGCAAGACAATTAGGTGACCGATTAATTGTAGCGGTCAATGACGATACTTCAGTCAGTCGACTCAAAGGATCACAACGCCCCATTAATTCATTAGCCGACAGAATGACTTTGTTAGCTGCATTACATTGTGTTGATTGGGTCGTCTCTTTCTCGGAAGATACACCGAAAAAATTAATTGAAAATATATTACCCGATATTTTAGTCAAAGGCGGCGACTATACAATAGAGCAAATCTCAGGTGCAGATGCTGTGTTGAAAAATAACGGGCAAGTCACTGTGATTCCATTTATCGATGGATACTCCAGCACTCAACTTATTCAAAAAATTAAAGCACTGTAGTAAAACAGGATGATAACTGAATCAACAATTATCATCCTTATAATCCCAATCTTTAATTAAATCCTGTAGCCGTTTTTCTTCTAACCGACCCTCAATGGATCGACGCATGATATAGGCTTGTTTATCTTGCTTATTGGTTCGACTGCTCACGCAATCTTCCTCATCAAAATCAAAAGGCGGTAACTCCTGCCCATCGAAACGATTTTCACCTAATTGATCTTTCATTTTGCAAACCCTCACAAACAACTGCTGTTAATAATGAGTCCTGCCACTTTTTTCTACTTCCTTTTTCTTTTCATTTTAAATCATCACAAACAGTTTTTTTAAAACTGTTAACTTTTTCTTTGCCTGAGGGTAATAAGTACCACTAAATAAAAATGATGTTAACTACTTTTTACGTATTTTTATTTTCTTTAGCGTTACGATTGAGTATGAATCGGTAATATTCTTGCTTACTTCGCTCACCCAGCTTTGCCAAAATTCGCGCCGCTTGTTGAGGAGAAACCTCATCTATCAATACATCCAGTATACTTTGTTCCTGATGATTCAATACAAGCGTGTCCAGTGATGGCGGTTCATAACCGGAAATAACTAATACTATCTCGCCTTTTTGCTGCTCTGGCTGTGCCAATACCCAAGATAACAGCGCCTGCAGTGAGGCCTTGCGAATTGTTTCATAACGTTTAGTGAGCTCTCGAGCTAATACTGCCAAACGCATTTCACCAAATTGCTCAACCATGGTCATTAAACTTTCCACTAAACGATGAGGCGCCTCGTAAAAGATTAATGTTCTTACTTCATGCTGCAAAGCAGCTAAACGCGCTTTCCTAGCTTTTTCTTTTGCAGGCAAAAATCCTTCAAAACAAAATCGATCCACGGGTAATCCAGCAGCAGACAAGGCAGCAATTGCAGCGCAAGCACCCGGCACAGGAATAACAGCAATACCTTCGGCATGTGCATCAACAACTAAAGGATAACCGGGATCATTAATTAAAGGGGTACCCGCATCCGAAATAAGCGCCACACTTTGCCCTTCCCGTAATCGTTGCATGACTTTAGCTCGCATTTGATGTTCGTTATGCGCATGGCATGCACTCAGCGGTGTAGTAATGCCATAGTGTTGAAATAGCGTACGACTGTGACGCGTATCTTCCGCTACCACCCAACTGACAGACTTCAAAATATCTACTGCCCGAAAAGTAATATCAGCAAGATTTCCAATCGGAGTGGAGACAATATACAACGCATGTTCAACCATATAGACTGCCTGCTTTATTTAAATTAATTATTTTCCAACTCACTTTTCGTTGGCCATAATATTGGTCATTGGAATTTTTAAGGATGAATGAAAACAGCTATGACTAACCTAGGTATTCAGTTTCTCACGCAGCTATTTGCTTCCCTAAAATGCTACTTGCTGCTGTGCGTCTGCCTAGCATTAACTGGCTGTAGCCATATACTTCCAGCACAGCCAAATTCAACACAGACAGTAGCACAAACAGCACCCACTTCAGAAACATCGACGCCTATTCATTCTGAACCTACTCACCCTCTCACAAATACAGAATCACCAGCGCCATTGCCTGAACTAGCTAAGATTCAACCCACCAAAAAAATTGCTGTGCTACTTCCTACCAGCGGTAAATTAAGTAGCACAGCACGCCTCATACTAGATGGTTTTCTGGCTGCACGAAGTGATGCACAACAACAAGGTGAAGAAGCCATACCCGAAATTCAAACCTACGACACAGAAAATATGTCCGTGGTAGAACTTTATAACAAGGCTGTTGCTCAAGGCGCTGAATTGATTATTGGCCCACTGGAAAAAGAGCAAGTCACTCAGCTTTATGCGCTTCATCACTTTCCCATACCCATATTGGCGCTTAATTATGTCAACGAAACAACCGCTTCGTCCACGCCATCCACACAACCCATGATTGCACATCGAACAAAGGATACGGATGGCTTTTATCAATTTGGATTAGCAGCGGAAGATGAAGCTGCGCAAATCGCTGACCAAGCTTTACTTGACGGCCATCAATCCGCAGCGCTTATTTACCCTGACACTGAGTGGGGTAAGCGAATCATTCAAAGTTTCGTAAAACGCTGGCGCAGCCAAGGCGGTCAACTCGCAACCACATTAGCTTTTTCAGATAATCCAGAAAAATTAGCGCCCGCCATCAAGAAGATGTTATCTCTTAAGCAAACACCTCAAATCATTCAAGGCGTTAAACCACTCCCTCAACATAGAACCGATATTGATTTCATTTTTTTACTGGCAACACCGAATCAAGCACGCCAAATTAAACCTATTTTAAATTTTTATTACGCTGCAAATATTCCGGTATACGCAACTTCTCATATTTATGTCGGCAATAAAAACCCCCTTCAAGATAGAGATCTCGATGGCATTTTATTTGTCGATCAACCCTGGATTCTGACCGACGATGATCCTCTCAAAATACAAGCGCAAGCATTATGGCCTAATCAATCAGGACAATCCGCTCGACTGAGAGCCTTTGGCATTGATGCCTATCGCTTACAAAATCAATTAAAATTATTGCTAAAAACACCGCATATGAGCCTCGCTGGCGCCACGGGACAACTGACACTCGATCGTCACTCACTCAAAATTCATCGTCGTCTAAGTTGGGCACATATAAAAAATGGGTTAGCAGAAAGCATGACTGACGATACTGTTAATTCAGGATTTTTAAATAGCAATCCCTAACAGAGATGCGAATGATTCAATTACACCAAAAACAGGCCCGGAAAACTGGTTTAGCAGTGGAGCAATGGGTTGCCACGCGATTACAACAGCAAGGCCTTTCTCTCATTCAATCTAATTTTCAATGCCCATTAGGTGAAATTGATTTAATTATGCAGCATCATAACGAACTCATATTTTTCGAAATTAAATATCGAAAAAAAACCTTATATGGCTCAGGACAAGAGGCGGTTACTGTTAGAAAAAAACAACGTATTATTAAAACTGCGCAATGGTTTTTGCAAAAACACCCTCATTGGGCCAACGCACCTTGCCGTTTTGATGTCATTGCTGTTCATCACACACCACAAGAGTGGCATTGGATAAAACACGCTTTTGATGCTTTTTAAATGATTTCTTCATGGATTATTATGGATGGCTGTTATGACATTACACGATAGAATTATTGAATCTTTTACGACCAGCATTGAAACTAAACAACAAGCCATGGCGAGCTTACCTCCAATCATTGAGCAAGCCAGCGAAATGATGGTTCATTGTTTACTGAGTGAAGGAAAAATTCTAAGTTGCGGTAATGGCGGCTCCGCTGGCGATGCTCAACATTTTTCTTCAGAAATGCTCAATCGCTTTGAACGTGAACGTCCTTCTCTGCCTGCAATTGCACTGACCACAGATACTTCAACGCTCACGTCTATTGCCAACGACTATAGTTATAACGAAGTTTTCTCAAAGCAAATAAGAGCATTAGGACAGGCGCAAGATATTTTATTAGCAATTTCTACCAGCGGAAATTCTGCGAATATTGTGCAAGCCATTCAAGCAGCTCACGATAGAGAGATGCATGTCATCGCACTGACGGGGAAAGAAGGTGGCAATATGGCAAGTATTTTATCTGCAGAGGATATTGAAATTCGTGTGCCCTCTTATACCACTGCACGGATACAAGAAGTTCACCTTTTAGTCATTCATTGTTTATGCGATCTCATCGACCAACAACTATTTGGCTACGAATAACTCATCAATAAAATAAGACGATACACAGATTTATTTGACGACTTTCAAAGTAGGACGCTTAGCTCCACTTTTCCTCTGCGCTGCCGCACCCACTTCAGATGGCCTATAGGGCGGAGGCGGCTGGATATCGCCATCACGGCTAAAATAAATACCTTTATTATTTTCCTTCGCGTAAATAGAGAGCACTGCTTGAATGGGCACAACAATATGATGAGTAACGCCACCGAAGCGTGTCTGAAAAGAAATTTCCTCATTACCCAGTCGTAATTCACGAACAGCTATCGGTGAAATATTTAAGACGACTTCATCTTGCTGAGCATATTGCTGGGGCACATGCACACCCTGACAGTGCAAATCCACTAAGATATAGGGCGTTAGCTGATTACTTTCCATCCACTCAGCCATAGCACGAATTAAATAAGGTCTAGTCGAGCTTAATATTTCCAATTCGACACTACCTCTTGGTGCTTACTTACGATTCATCTCGCTTTCTTCTTCAGACAAACTGGCCTGAAAAGAAGGACGAGCGAATAATCGCTTCGCATAGGTATGCAAAGATTTACATTGTCTATCCGGCAACTCTATGCCCATCAAAGGCAGACGCCACAAGATAGGTGCAACACAACAATCTACCAAAGTGAATTCATCGCTCATAAAATAAGGCTTTTCAGCAAAAATAGGCGCAACAGCAACCAAACTATTGGTAAATTGCTGTCTTGTATTTGCTAACACAGATTCACTTTCTTTTTTCTGTAGTAATTGATCCACTAAATGACACCAATCCCGCGTAATTCGATACATCCATAAACGACTTTGCGCTCTTGCAACCGGATAAACGGGTAACAAGGGTGGATGTGGAAATCGTTCATCTAAATATTCCATCATAATATTGGGCTCATACAGAACCAATTCTCGATCCACCAAGGTGGGCAATACATTATATGGATTTAAAGAAATCAACTCCTCTGGCAGTTCATCGGTGCGTACATCAACTACATCAACGGCAACGCCTTTCTCAGCCAGAACAATTCTCACCCGATGACAATAATGATCTGTTCCTCTGGAAAAGAAGGTCATTGACGAACGCTTAGTGACGATACCCATTCTATCAACTCCCAAAAAATCCGCCCTACTACTATGATTAAAAGAACCCGACGATTTAGTGAATATCCTTCCAATATTCCTTATTCAAGAAATAAATCGGCACAAAAAGAATCACTAAGAAAATTAATACATACACACCCATTCGCTGCCGCTTCAAGGCAACTGGCTCCGACGCATACTCCAAAAAGTTAGTTAAATCAGCAACTGCTTTATGAAACGCATCTTTGCCCATTTGTGCTTCCATTTTCTCTAACACATTGGGCATACCCACATCAGGAAATACATGATTATTTACGCCCCAAGGACGTTTATTATCGGCATAAAAACCGGTGAGATAAGCATATACCCAATCTGCACCACGCAACCTAGCCTCTAAAGTAAGATCCGGCGGTGCAGTACCAAACCACTTAGCGGCCTGCTCTTTACTCAGGGGACTGAGCATAGGTTCGCCAATTTTATCTGCAGTAAACATCATATTGTCTTCAACAATCTTTTTCGGAATTTTGAGATCATCGGCCATACGTTCATAACGCAAATACTTCATAGAATGACAGCCTAAACAGTTATTAATAAATAACTGCGCACCACGTTGCAACGAAGCTCGATCCTGCAAATTAATGGGGGCTTTTTCCAAATGCTCGCTTTCGCTATTAGCATAACCTAGCAAAGGCAAACTGATCAGCAGTAAGGCAAGAATTAATCGTTTCATGTTAGTGACACATCCTCACTCGTTCAGGCAATGGTTTGGTCTTTTCCATACGGGTATAAAATGGCATTGCTATAAAAAAAGCGAAATATACGGCTGTACCTATCTGAGCTAACATCGTCTTTACAGTGGACGGCGGATGAGCGCCCAAATAACCTAACACAACAAACGCAATAGCAAATAATGTTAAACCTATTTTGCTACCCCAACCGCGATAACGAATGGAACGCACCGCACTGCGATCTAACCAAGGCACTACGAATAAAATTGCAATAGCTAACCCCATGATAACCACACCCCCCAATTTACTCGGCACCGCACGCAACATAGCGTAAAAAGGCGTGAAATACCAAACGGGCGCAATATGCTCTGGCGTTTTCAAAGAATTGGCGGGTTCATAATTAGGTGTTTCCAATAAATAACCACCACCATCAGGAAAGAAAAATACAATGGTTAAAAACACAAACAGGAAAATCACAACCCCCACTAAATCATGGATGGTGTAGTAAGGATGAAAAGGAATACCATCTAAGGGTTTACCATTTTCATCTGTTTTGGCTTTGATATCGATACCATCTGGATTATTAGACCCTACTTCATGTAATGCAATTAAGTGCAACACCACTAAAGCTAACAGCACAATGGGTAAAGCAACAACATGAAGAGAGAAAAATCGATTTAAGGTAATACCGGAAATCAAATAATCACCTCTGACCCATACCACCAAACTATCTCCAATGACTGGAATAGCGCCAACCAAAGATAAAATCACTTGAGCGCCCCAGTAAGACATTTGTCCCCAAGGCAGCAAATAACCAAAAAAAGCTTCTGCCATTAAAGCTAAATAAATAAACATTCCAAAAATCCATACTAATTCTCGTGGCTTCTGATAAGAGCCATACATTAGGCCGCGAAACATATGCAGATAGACAACGCAAAAGAAAGCAGAAGCGCCCGTGGAATGGAGATAACGCAAAATCCAACCAGACTCTACATCTCGCATGATATATTGCACGGAATCAAATGCGCCGGTGCCAGTAGGATCATAAGACATGGTCAACCAAATACCGGTAATCAGCTGATTGACTAATACCAACATGGCTAGAGAACCAAAAAAATACCAAACATTAAAATTCTTTGGTGCGTAGTATTTACTCATGTGGTCTTGGAACATTTTCGTTGCGGGGAATCGCGCATCGATCCAAGCCATAAAACCTTTGTTTTTTTGTTCAGCCATTAGACGCTCTCCTGATCCACGCCAATAATTAAGACATGCTCATTCACATAACGATGCGGTGGCACCTCTAAATTGATCGGTGCAGGAACACCTTTATAAACACGACCTGCAAAGTCAAATCTAGATCCATGACAGGGACAAAAGAATCCACCCGCCCAATCACTGCCTAAATCCACCGCCGCCACATCGGGGCGGTAGGTTGGGGAACAACCCAAATGCGTACAAATACCAATTAAAACTAAATATTCTGGCTTAATAGAACGATATTCATTCGTCGCATACTTAGGCTGCTGAGGTTCATCAGAAGTTGGATCTCGTAAACGATCAGCCAGCACTTTGAGTCCTGCCAAAGCCTCTGGGGTTCTTCTAACAATCCAGATAGGCCGACCACGCCACTCAACGGTCATGCGCTGGCCTGGTTCTAGTTTACTGATATCCACTTCCACTGGAGCACCAGCAGCACGTGCTTTCGCATTAGGCGTCCAAGACTGAACAAAAGGAACTGCTGCACCAACAACGCCAACAGCACCCACTACAGAACTAGCACCGATCAATAAACAGCGCCTACTCTGATTTACGGATTCATCTGTCATAGAGTTCTCCTCAATTGGAGGGAGGTATCAAAAAAGAAAAAGATAGAAAAAACCCACCGCGAATGGATGGGTTTGATAGAAAAGATTAACGTTTTGAGTATTGTGGTCGTTTACGCGCCTTACGCAGACCAACTTTCTTACGCTCAACTTCACGAGCATCTCGAGTCACAAAACCGGCTTTACGCAATACACTACGCAGTGTCTCATCATACTCAATCAAAGCACGAGTCACACCATGACGAATGGCGCCCGCTTGACCACCCATACCACCCCCTTTGACCGTTACTTTGATATCCAGTTGGCCAACCATATTAACCAACTCTAACGGCTGCCTAACGACCATCCGTGCTGTCTCTCGACCAAAATATTGATCAAGCGGGCGATCATTAACCTGAATATTTCCAGTCCCACGACTGATGAACACACGGGCTGTTGCAGTTTTACGACGACCTGTACCGTAATTTGTTTCCACGTTCTTATCCTATTGCCGACTCATTAAAAAATTAGATATTTAGAAGTTGCGGCTGCTGAGCCACATGAGGATGCTCTGAGCCTGCGTAAACCTTTAATTTTCGCGCAATCGCCCGACCTAAAGGATTATGAGGCAACATGCCTTTCACGGCCAATTCCAAAATACGCTGTGGCCGACGCGCTTGTAATTTTTGGAAAGTCTCTGTCTTCAAACCACCAGGGTAACCACTGTGACTGTAATAAATTTTGTCAAAAAATTTATTACCCGTAACTCGCACCTTCTCGGCGTTAATCACAACAACATAATCGCCTGTATCCACATGAGGCGTAAATTCAGGCTTATGCTTGCCTTTCAGACGCACCACAATCTCGGTTACTAAACGGCCAAGGGTTTTACCTTCAGCATCAACAACGAACCAACTGCGGTTAATTTCTTCTGCTTTTGCACTGAAAGTCTTCTGCGATTTT
>JAHFSE010000028.1:4371-5370 GCA_023265895.1 Gammaproteobacteria bacterium | reverse complement strand
GATTTTTTTAGCTTCATAGCTCTGAGCTCTATTTAATAAACAACTGACAAAAAAGAGCGCGCATGTTACCCAAGAACATTGGGCTTTTCAAGCATAGTTCGCGAAAACTAATACAGGAACAGACCTACCCCATTACGAAAAATTTTCAGTATACTGTTGCACTTCGTATCATTTGACCTAAGCAATAAACTAAGGAGTCTGGCTCTATGAAAAACACGAAAATATCTGTTTTTACTGAGCTCGCACTCAAACAAGTGGACAATCTAGGCCACCAACTCAATAAATATGGCATTACCAACCGCTTGAATCGCCACAACTGCATCGCAATATTGATCACCCAACAGCAAAAACTAAAAGGAGAACTGGCTCGAGCTGAACTGCATTGGGGGCTACTGAAACTTCAACTCAAACAATTAAAGCAAAGAGTCAGGCGCAACAACTAGTTTTTAGAGGATACCGCTTCCAATACCTGCTCCGTCGTCAAATACCCACCAATTTGCTGACCTTCTTGCGTAAAAATTGCTGGCGTACCACGGACACCCATCTGTTGACCTAAAGCAAACTGCGCAGCAATAGGATTCTTACAAGTCACAGATTTAACAGCAGAACCCAGCTTGGCAGCATTCATTGCGGCTTTCCGATCTTTTGCACACCATACACTTTCCATAACACGCGCAGTGGGAGAATTTAATCCCGCTCTTGGCCACGCCAAGTAATTCACCCGAATACCCAATTGGTTTAACTGCGACACTTGCGCATGAAAACGACGACAATAGGCACAATCCGTATCTGTGAAAACATAAATAATTGCTTTAGCTGGGGTGCCCACCGGCACATCAAAAATAATCAGTGATTTTTTATCTAAAGATTTGAAGGCTGCCTGACGCTTTGCTAATCGTACCTGCTCGGTGAGATTGATTGGCTGACCTGATTGCATCTGCAAAAGATCACCAGCAAAAAAGTAACGGGCATTGCTAGAAACATACAACAACTCACCAG
>JAHFSE010000028.1:0-4361 GCA_023265895.1 Gammaproteobacteria bacterium | reverse complement strand
AGTCACACCAACTTGCGGAAAATTTTTTGCGAAAGTGCTTTTAATCGTTGCGATATTATTATCATCCGCAGCGGGACAACTCAAAGTTGTAAACAGCGAAAAAAACAATCCCCACAGGATAAAATGCAACGGCCTAATCAACACCTTTTTTTGAAAAAATGGCGTTAAGGGGGATTTTATCATCATAGAATTACTTAGAAAAAATGACTAAAGAGACTTTAAAACCCAACCATTAATTCAATTTCTCTTTAATTCGCGCCGCTTTCCCAGAAAGCTTACGCAAATAATATAATTTAGCGCGCCGCACATCACCACGACGAATAATTTTAATGCTTTCTAAGATTGGACTGTGCAATTGAAATACCCGCTCCACTCCCGTACCGTGGGAAATTTTTCGCACAGTAAAAGCAGAATTCATACCGCGATTACGACGAGCAATAACAACGCCCTCAAAGGCTTGCAATCGATCACGACCGCCCTCAGAAACTTTCACTTGCACGCTCACGGTATCACCCGATACAAACTCCGGCCAAGTACGAGTGCATTGCTCAGCTTCAATGGCTTGAATTAAGGTATTTCTGCTGCTCATGGTTCACGCTCCAAATAAAAAATCAAAAGTCTTTCTTTACCAACAAATCAGGCCGCCGCTGCTGCGTACGCTCAAGCGATTGCTCAGCTCGCCACTGAGCAATCGCTTGATGATCACCGCTCAATAACACTTCTGGCACCGACTGACCATCGAACATCTCCGGTCGGGTATAATGCGGATAATCCAACAACCCTGCACTGAAAGAATCCTGCTCCGCAGACAATTCATGCCCCAAAACACCTGGCTGTAATCGCAAAACCGCATCCATCAGAACCATCGCCGGTAATTCTCCACCAGAAACGACGTAATCACCAATACTCCACTCTTCATCTATGTGATGCTTAATCACACGCTCGTCGATGCCTTCATAACGACCCGCGACCAACACAATATTTTCCAATTCTGCCAAGTGTTTCACGTGAGATTGAGTCAGCGCCCGACCTTGAGGCGACAAATAAATAACTCGCGCCACAGCATCCATCTGCTGCTTAGCCGCATCGATGGATTTAATCAGAGGTTCCGCCATCATGACCATACCTGGGCCACCGCCATAAGGCCGATCATCAACTCGACGATAAGCACCTTCCGCATAATCTCGCGGATTCCAAAAGGTAACACTCACTTTACCTGCTTCGATCGCCCGCCCTATCACACCTAACTCAATAAAGGGCCGAAACATCGCTTCAAATAAAGTAATTACGGCGATTTGCTTCATGATTTAAAAATCGGAATCCCAATCGACAATCATTTTTCGCTCGGCCAAATTCACATGAAGAATGACTCTATCACGCAGGTAAGGAATGAGTCTTTCTTTCTGATCCAAACTACCTTCTACCGGCCTCAATACCAGCACATCATTAGCGCCAGTTTCTAGCAAGTGGTCAACCACGCCTAACCATTGATTCTGCAACGTCCAAACGGACAAACCCACTAAATCTCGCCAATAATAATTCCCAGCCTCTAACTGACTGAGTTGATTTGCATCAACACCAATCAAGCGGCCTTGATAAGTTTGAGCTTGATTTCGGTCGATGCAGCCATCTAGCTGAACTACATAACCCTGACCATGCGATCGATAATCAACTAACTTCAGTGGCTGCCACTCATCGGACAACATCTGAAGCTGCCAAAATTGATACTCAAAAATCGCATCTGCCGGCTCGGTGAAAGAGCGCAACTTAACCCACCCCCTCACGCCATAAGGTGCAGCTAAGCGCCCCACTACAATTAAGTGGTCCGTCATGAAAAATTAAGCTGCAACTTGCTCTGGTTGCCCAATGCCCTTAACCAAGGTAGCCACTCGCTCAGACACTTGGGCGCCATTGGCTACCCAATAGTTAAAACGCTCTAAATCCAACTGCAACGGCACTTCTTTACCTCTTGCTATCGGATTAAAAAAACCCAAACGTTCAATAAAACGGCCATTACGGGCACAACGGCTGTCAGCAGCTACTACTGCATAGAAAGGCCGCTTTTTAGCACCACCTCTTGCTAATCGAATGATCACCATAGTCTTTTCCTATTATCAATCGCACTCAACATCAACTTAAATTCGGGGCCGCGCATTGTACAAGCATTCACGCTCAGACGAAAGAGTCTTTTTTCTAACGTAAACCTGTAAAACCACCACCACCGCCCATCATGCCTTGCATAGCCTGCATCGCTTGTCTCGCACCCCCCTTTTTGGAGAATTTCTTCATCATCTTCTCCATTTGTTTCTGCTGCTTGAGCAAACGATTTACATCATGCAGTTGAGTCCCCGAACCCAAAGCAATTCGCTGCTTACGAGATCCAGAAACCAAATCGGGAAAAGCGCGCTCACGCCGAGTCATTGACTGAATAATCGCTTCCATCTGTTTCATGTGCTGCTCATGAGCGGAAGAAGCTTTCACCGCTTGAGCCATATTAGACATACCTGGCAATTTATCTAACAAACTCGCAATACCGCCCATTTTTTTCATTTGGCCAAACTGATCTAACATGTCATTAAAATCAAATGCCTTACCTTTCTTTAAGCGCTGAACCAACTGATTGGCTTTTTTCTTATCAATATCTCGCTCAACCTGCTCAACCAAAGATAAAACGTCACCCATGCCTAAAATACGTGAGGCAATACGATCCGGATAAAAAGGCTGCAAAGCATCGGTTTTCTCACCCATACCCAAAAACTTAATGGGTTTCCCTGTGATATAACGAACAGATAACGCAGCACCCCCTCGAGCATCACCATCCGCTTTCGTTAGAATAATCCCTGTGAGCGGCAAGACTTGACTAAAGGCTAACGCGGTATTTGCTGCATCTTGTCCTGTCATTGCATCCACGACAAACAAGGTTTCAACAGGATTCAATGCCGAATGCAATTGCTTAATTTCCCCCATCATGTCGTCATCTACATGCAAGCGACCGGCAGTATCAACAATTAAAACATCGGCAAATTGTCGTTGAGCGGCATCTACTGCACCCTGCACAATAGCAAGCGGCGTTTGCTCTGCTTGGCTCGGAAAAAACAAAGCGCCGACACTATGGGATAAAGTTTCTAACTGAGTAATTGCGGCAGGCCGGTAAATATCCGCACTCACCACCATGACTTTTTTCTTTTGTGCTTTTAACCAACGCGCTAATTTCGCAACCGATGTTGTTTTTCCCGCGCCTTGCAACCCTGCCATTAAAATAATCGCAGGCGGCTTAACTGCCAAATTCAGTTGATCATTGTGCTCACCCATGATTTTCACAAGCTCATGATGCACAATTTTGATGAATACTTGATCAGGATTTAAACTAGATAAAACTTTTTCGCCCAAGGCTGCAACTTTGACATCTTCAATAAAAGATTTCACGACCGGCAAAGCAACATCCGCCTCCAATAAAGCACGACGCACATTAGCCAACGCCTCTTGAATATTATCTTCAGTAAGCTGACCACGACCGCTAAGATTACGGAGTGTTTGGGAAAATTTTTCGGTTAAATTATCAAACATGCGCTGATCCCTTCTAAAATTAAGCACCCACCAAAAGCGGCGCGTACTATACCATCGGTTTAGAGAACTCACAGCAGAGAATTCAGACAAGACTTGCGCCCTTTATAAAAAACCCGCTATGATCCCCGTTGCTTGTTCAATTTTTCAATTTCGTCGGTGTCATTGGATTCGACACGTTTTAACATGTATTTAGCTGCGCCCCCTTCATACTTTTTTTTATTCGCTGCTCTATCAGCGGTGCTGGCCTATTCATTGGGAATATTGGCCATCATTCGTCATGTTTTCCAACAAAAACCTTGGTCTAAATCTATCGGGCTAAGCCTAGGCATGATTGCTGTATTCACCCATGGCTACTGCTGCAGTCAATTACTTTTCAGCGCCCAAGGCATCGATCTTGGGCTTTTCAGCGTACTCGCACTCACGGGCTGGCTGGTTGTGAGCACCTTAGTGATGAGCAGTATTTTTCGCCCTTTAGAAAATCTCACACTAGTCATTTATCCCATTGCGCTCATAAGCGTCGTATTATCGGCTCTGTTAGATACCCCCTACACGCCAATTAACCATTGGCCACTCTCCGTCATGACACATATTTTATTATCGATTATTGCTTTTGTTATTTTCTCCATTGCGCTGGCTCAAGCTTTACTACTCTATGGTCAACACATACAACTCAAACACAAAAACTTTCTGAGTTTAGTCCGCGTTTTACCTCCACTGGAATCCATGGAAAGTTTTTTATTCGAGCTGATTGGTTTAGGATGGTTGCTACTCACAACAGCTATTGCTTCAGGTAT
>JAHFSE010000147.1 GCA_023265895.1 Gammaproteobacteria bacterium | reverse complement strand
CTTTTAATAATATTGCAGATACCGATACGGCTTTAGAATGCGTAAAAAGTTTTACCCAACCTGCTTGCGTAATTGTCAAACACGCCAACCCTTGCGGCGTTGCGCTCGCTGATAATTTATTAGCAGCTTATGATCAAGCCTATGCAACGGATCCCACTTCCGCTTTCGGCGGCATCATTGCCTTTAACCAAACCCTTGATGAAAAAACCGCACAAGCCATTTTAGATCGACAATTTGTGGAAGTGATTATTGCACCGGATATTTCTACCGAAGCGAAAAAATGTTTTGCGCAAAAACCTAATATTCGCGTATTAATCTCTGGCGCTTGGCCAACAATTGAAAATGTTTTTTATCACTATCAAAGAATTCACGGCGGTTTATTGGTACAAACCAACGACCACTTATTATTAAACAAAGAACAATTACGCTGCGTCACTCAACGCCAGCCTACCGAACAAGAAATGCAGGATTTATTATTCTGTTGGACAGTCGCAAAATTCGTTAAATCCAATGCAATTGTTTATGCCAAAAATAAACAAACCATTGGTATCGGCGCGGGTCAAATGAGTCGCGTCTACAGCGCAAAAATCGCCAATATTAAAGCCCAAGATGAAAAATTAATGGTGACCGGTTCCGTCATGGCGTCCGATGCTTTCTTCCCTTTTCGTGATGGTATTGATGCGGCTGCACAAGCGGGCATTACTGCTGTTATCCAACCTGGCGGCTCTATGCGTGATGAAGAAGTGATTGCTGCAGCGAACGAAGCCAATATGGCGATGTTGTTTACGAGCGTTAGGCATTTTAGGCATTGAAGGAGCATAGCGATGATAATGACGAAAAAGGAAATTCTAGAATTAACGGCTGAGGGACATGGTTATGGTGACCCAGATGCAAGACTTATCGATGATAGAAAATTTCAAATTTTTCTTGCACAAGAACAAGCTAAAATAGGAAGAACATTAAACAGGTTAACCATTGGCCTAATTATTGTTGGATTACTAAATGCCGCTGTGCTTGCATTTCAAGTTTGGAGCAAATGCCCGTAGGGTGTAATAAGCGCAGCGCATTACACCGAAAGACGAATCCCCACGATAATAAAAAATTAAAATCCCCCCTAGCCCCCCTTTTTCAAAGGGGGGGAGTGTTTGTGCTTTGAAATAAAGTGCGCGAGAATATCAGCGTCAGGTTTATTAGCTTAAGTGTGTTTAGGCCGACAGGGGTAGCAGGTGAGGGATTAATCCCTAATTGCTTGTTGAACTCTATAGCTCTTCTATTATTTTTGCTGAGTCTACTCATTCAATTATTAGCTTTATCGGCTGGCACTAGTAAAAAGGAGGTGTCTATGGTTAGAACATTTACTGCTTATATTTGCATTTTCTTTAGTTCAGCATTGGAAACAATCCAGGCTATTGGAGTCAACATTACGGTACACCTGTCTGCCTAAGCGCATTGCATAATTCCCCCCTTTGAAAAAGGGGGGTTAGGGGGGATTTTAAATTTTACAAGAAAAGGAATTCTTGGAATGGAAACCTATAAAAAAATACTTAAAACACCAGCGCGTTCGCTTAGAGCGAATATGACTGATGCTGAACAAAAACTCTGGCAACGCATTCGACGTAAACAAATACAAAATACGCAATTTTATCGGCAAAAACCTTTGGCTGGTTTTATCGTTGATTTTTATTGTCCTGCAGCAAAACTAGTGATTGAACTTGACGGTAGTCAACATGCAGAAACAGAGCATAAATTAAAAGATCAAATACGCGATCACGCACTAATGCAACTGGGGCTACATGTACTGCGATTTGATAATCGACAGGTTTTGCTAGAAACGGATGCTGTACTCACTCTAATTGATTCCGCAGTTAACGAGAGGACAAATACAAATCCCCCTTAGTCCACTTTTTCAAAGGAGGGAACTATTTGATCTTCACCCAATTTTCTATCATTAATTCTTTTACTCGAGCAAAATGCTTTTTATTATTCGTCACCAACACAGCTTCTGTGGTAATCGCATGGGCTGCAATCATCGCATCATTATTTCCAATAGGTGTGCCTTTTTTATAAAGATGCCCATTAATTTTAGCAAACTGATCCGCTGCTTGTTGATCCCAAGGTAATACTTGATGCAGACGCTCAATTAACGCATCAATGAGCAGATGATATTTTTTCGGATGGACAGAACGCTCGGCACCAAAACGCAATTCAGAATAAGTAATGGCAGAAATACCAATACTATGACCTGCGGAAATCTTTGATTCCAATGTAACTAATACATCTTTTGGCTTCTCTTTAATGAGATAACTACAGATATCCGTATCTAAGAAATAAAGCATTAAAAATTAACTCGCTGTGTATCGATTAATTCAGGCCGCTCGAGCATAAAATCTGAGTCAGCTACTTCAGGTAAATCGGCGAAAGAAATCCAAGATTTTCTCACTGGCGTTAAAATAATAGAGTCACCCTCTCTGCGTACTAACACATCACGAACACCCTGAAACTCCATCTCTCGAGGCAAACGAATGGCTTGATTGGCGCCATTTTTAAAGAGGCTCGCTACCAGAACACCTGATTTGGTTTTACGCGTTCGCGGCTGAATGGCAGTCTTACGTTTCTGCATTACGTGATACCTTTTCTAATAAGCATAGGCTTAGTATATGCCAATAAATAGAAAGTGTCATCCACCTCTCTAAGCCCGCTCCACCGGAAAAGCTAACACCTCATCGATATGTGACGCACCCAACAAAACCATTAGACAACGATCAACGCCAAGGGCGACACCAGCACAGGCAGGTAAACCTGCTTCTAACGCAGCCAGCAATAATTCATCCGGTTGTTGACCCACAGCTTGCCAACGCTGACGCAAAATATTGGCATCTTGTAATTCCACATAACCATTGGCCAATTCATAACCGCGGGCAAATAATTCAAAACGTCGCGCAACGGAATAACAACCCGATGAATGAGGCTCAACGAGTGCTAATGCAGATTGCTCAGCGGGATAATCAATCACAAGAATGGGTTGATTAAAGCCTAAGTTTGGCTCAATGAGATGACTGAAAATTAAATCTAAACTCTCACTGCGCGTTAGATTTTCTCCATCGGAAAAATCAAATTCTTCTTTTGCAAAAGCACGTAATGTATCAAGCTTTTCTGTGTGAGGATTGAAACCACATTGCTCTTCAAATAATTCCTCATAAGTAATGGTTTCGCAAGCATCTCCTAAACCCATGTGACGAATTAAATTACTTACATCTTTTAAAATTCCAGCATAACTGTAGTTCACTCGATACCATTCCAGCAGGGTAAATTCTGGATTGTGTCGCGCACCCCGTTCTTGGTTGCGAAATACTTTACCTAACTGATAAATGGAACCGACCCCCGCAGCTAACAATCGCTTCATGGCATGTTCTGGTGAAGACTGCAAAAACATATTTTCAGATTGCCCACCGTGAGCAGCAATGCATTGCGCTGGAATGAGTTGAATATGAGTATCGGTGACGTGATTATGACTGAGGATTGGTGTTTCGACTTCTAATACAAAACGGTCAGCAAAAAACTGGCGAATGGTTGCCAGTAATTTTGCCCGCGCTTCCAATGTGGCAATGGAAGCAGTGGGTGACCAATTAAAAGAGTTCATAAATGCTCAGCAATATTTATAATCCTAGTTGGGAAACTGCCTGATCAAGAGGAATGCCTTTCTCGCCGAAAGAAGCCTCTTTAGCTTCTCGCAGTTCTTGCAAATCTTCATAATCTTGTAGCATCTGAGTAACCTGCTGATATTCTTCAAAGGAAAGAACGACAAATTCTTTCTTTCCTGCTCTCTCTATTAACTGTGGATGAAGTTCCATAAATATGACCTTTATAAATAAGCTTCTTTTCTGTGTTTGATACGATAGATTAGCACCTTGTTCGCCTCTAGTTCAAAAAGTACTCGGTAGTCACCTATCCGCAAACGATACTCTGGACTAAAATTCGTTAATTTTTTGATATTCCCACTCAAACCCTGTTCAAGTTGTTTTATCTTCACAATGATCTTCTTAGCTTCAAGCTTTGGCAACTTCTGCAAATCCTTTATAGCCTTCGGCATCAGCTCAACCTGAAACATTTAATACTCCCTTAAATTACCCCTTTGCACGACTGACATAACTGCTGGTGCGAGTATCGACTTTAATCACTTCGCCGATGGATAAAAATAACGGCACATTCACAACAGCGCCCGTTGATAATTTGGCTGGCTTAGTACCGCCTGATGCAGTATCACCACGCATGCCTGGATCGGTTTCCACAATTTCTAATTCAACGAAATTGGGGGCCTGAATCGCTAAAGGTTGACCATTCCAAAAGGTCATGATGAACATGTCTTCTTCTTTTAACCAAGGCAAGGCATCACCAATGACTTTGGCATCGGCTGCATGTTGCTCGAAACTATTGGGATCCATGAAATGCCAAAATTCTCCGTCAGAATAGAGATATTGCATGTCACGATCGGCCACATCGGCACCTTCTAGAGATTCACCGGATTTAAAGGTTCGCTCCCACACTCGACCCGTTTTGAGATTACGCAGCTTCACACGGTTAAAGGCTTGGCCTTTACCGGGTTTCACAAATTCATTTTCAATAATGGAACAAGGATCGCCTTCCAGCAGGAGTTTAAGACCTGCACGAAATTCATTGGTAGAATAGTTTGCCATAGCTTTACTCTCAACAAGTTGAAATAAATGACGC
>JAHFSE010000027.1 GCA_023265895.1 Gammaproteobacteria bacterium | reverse complement strand
AAAACCTCGTACAGCGGCAATAAAATTTAAAAAATTCAATACCGTCATATCACCATAACAAGGCGCACCTTCGGGTAAATAGCCCATTAACGCTTTTGCTTGTTGGCCTTGCTGCGCCACAATATGATCATACACTTGCACCGTTCCTGCGCTCGGTGTTAAAAATCCAGTGATCATTTTCATGGTGGTGGATTTCCCCGCACCATTGGGCCCTAGAAATCCTAAAATATCGCCAGGATATACTTCAAAATTTAAATCATTCGCCGCAATGAAGGATCCAAAGGTTTTGCGTAGATGTTTTACTTTAATCATAACTATACCTCTCGCATTTTTGCGAAGGTGTCCTTTTTACCGGAAACTCGCTAAGCTTTGCAAGACATGAATATTGAGGCGCGCTGACTTATGAAAATAACACACTGGCTTGGCTTTGACTTATTGCTAACCTGGATTTTACGATATCTTTTATCCCTGTGGGTCAAACCACATCTAGAACCCACCGATTTAACAGAATTAAAATTAAATCCGAAGAAACCCATTTGTTATGTACTCTCCACTCGCTCACTGGCCGATGCTTTAGTATTAGAGCAAGCCTGCTTAAATCATAAACTAAATAAGCCATCACAACCGTTAATTGTGGGCTTGCATCGAGAAAAACATGCACTGGTTTTTTTAAAACGTCCTGAGGTCAATTTACTCAGCGAAGCAAAGGTGATGCATAAAGTACCTTTGCTGGAACGAATCACAGCACACATACAACAACACGAAGATCTCGACTTACAGCTCATTCCCGTATCTATTTTTTGGGGTCGCTCACCAGACAAACAATTATCTTTTTGGAAAATTGTTTTTAGCGATACCTGGTCTGTGCCTGGCACGCTGAGAAAATGGCTGATGATTGCGATTCATGGCCGCTCTACTTCTGTTTTATTCAGCCCACCCATCTCATTGAGAAAATTAATTGATCCAGAATTGCCGACTGAAAAAAATCTGCGCAAACTGTTAAGAATTTTACGGGTACATTTTCGCCGTCAACGGGAAATTGTTGTAGGCCCTGATTTATCCCATCGACGTACTTTAGTCACTCAAATGTTAGCAACACCGCAAGTGAGAGCAGCCATAGAAAAAGCGCCCATAGCAAACGACACTCAACCCACATTATCTTTACCACTTTCACCACAAAAAAAACTCGAAAACAAAGCGCGTCATTATGCCAATGAAATTGCAGCGGACTACTCTCATGCAGTGGTTCGAGCAATGGAGCTGTTACTCTCTTGGCTATGGAACAAATTATATGATGGTATTTCGGTTTATAATATTGATCGCTTGAAAGCTGTCACACAAGATTATGAGGTTGTTTATTTACCCTGTCACCGCAGTCATATTGATTATTTATTATTGTCTTTTGTCGTTTATCGGCACGGCATGGTACCGCCACACATTGCCGCAGGCATCAATTTAAACTTACCGATTATTGGCCCGATTTTACGCCGGTCAGGCGCTTTTTTTATGCGTCGCAGCTTCAAAGATAATCGTCTTTATACTGCCGTTTTTAACGAATATTTACATCATATTCTGAAAAATGGATTTTCTCTTGAATATTTTATTGAGGGCGGACGCAGTCGTACTGGGCGTAGCCTACAACCCAAAAGCGGCATGTTGGCTATGACAGCGCGCAGTTATTTACGCGACACCGGACGCCCCATTGCGCTGATGCCGATTTACATAGGTTATGAAAAAATATTTGAAGGCAACACCTATGTCGGTGAATTACATGGTAGTAAAAAGAAAAAAGAGTCTTTAATAGATCTTTTGGTATCACTTAAAAAACTCAAGAAAAATTTTGGCAAAGTGCATTTAAATTTTGGTACACCTATTATTTTAGATGAAGTATTTCAATCTTTTAATCCGCTATGGAAAACACAAAGCGAACCTCAACAGCAGCAACCCTGGCTGCAAAATGCAGTAGATTATCTTGCTAATACGGCTATGACTTCAATCAACAAGGCGGCAGTGATTAATCCAATTAATTTATTAAGTTTAATTCTACTGGCTACACCAAAACATGCCATGGATGAATCTGAGTTAGAGTCGTTGTTAGATATTTACGTCTCTCTTTTTAAGCAATTGCCCTATGCTGAGGAAAGCGAAACTTTAGCACTGCCAGGCCAAACCATTATTGAATACGGTGAGCGCATGGGTATTTTGCAACGACACCAACATCCTTTAGGGGATTTGCTGTATCTCAATTCAGACACAGCAATACAGCTGACTTATTTTAGAAATAACATTGTTCATTTATTTGCAGTGCCTTCATTAATTGCTTGTTTTATTATGAGTCATGCCAGATTGTCTAAAGAACGGCTCGTTCATTTATGTCAAAGTGTTTACCCTTTTCTGAAAGCAGAATTATTTTTACATTGGTCGGTCGAGGAATTGCCTGCCATTATTAATCAATGGGTATTGGCGTTAACAGATCATGATTTTGTTATTGAGACAGCCGCTGAAGGTGAATTGACGCCGCCAGGCCCAGGTACTTCGGGTCATTTACGTTTAGAGGTATTAGCCAGTACCGTGCAACAAACACTAGAACGTTATTATGTGGGCTTGGCTTTATTAAAAAAACAAGGTTCCGGTGCTATTACGCAAACAACCCTAGAAGAGCAATGTCATTTAATCGCCCAACGAATTTCTTTTCTTTATGAATTTCATGCGCCAGAATTTTTTGATAAGAATTTATTCAAAAAATTTATTACTGAACTACAGGCACAACAATTGATTCGACTCGATGATCAACAACATTTATGTTTCGATGAACACTTGGAAATGTTGTATGAGTATACCCGATTAACCTTAAGCGATGAGATTCGCCGCTCTATTCGACAAGAAACTGGAACAGGCGCTGAAGAGAAAGCGCCCAATCCGTCGACAGTTATACATTAATATTCTAAAAGGTGGGTCGCATAATAATGGTTTCATCGCGATCTGCGCCAGTAGAAATCATATCGACAGGGGCGCCTACTAACGCTTCTAAGCGGCGAATATAATTTTTTGCATTCACTGGCAAGTTGGCAAATTGACGAACACCCAGGGTGCTACTTTGCCAACCAGGCAAATCTTCATAGATCGGCTGAAGTTGCTCATAACCTTCACAATCCCAGGGAATACCCACTGATTGGCCTTGCTGATTTTGATATCCGACACAAACGCGAATACTCTCTAGCTCATCTAACACATCTAATTTCGTTAAACATAATCCAGACATAGAATTTAATTGCACAGCTCGCTTTACCGAAACCGCATCAAACCAACCACATCGTCGAGGCCGCCCAGTGGTAGAACCAAATTCGTGCCCACGACGGGCTAACAATTGACCCACCTCATCAAACAATTCCGTGGGAAATGGCCCAGAACCTACTCGAGTGGTATAGGCTTTAGTAATACCCAAGACATAATCTAAATATAAAGGGCCAACACCGCTACCTGTTGCCGTACCACCCGCCGTGGTATTAGAAGAAGTCACATAAGGATAAGTACCATGATCAATATCGAGAAAAGTACCCTGCGCCCCTTCAAATAGAATGTTATCTCCTCGTTGCCGATGAGCATGTAAACATTCAGTCACATCAACCACCATAGATTTTAATTCTTCTCCTAATGCCAATGCTTGATCTAACACTTGCTTGAAATCGAGCGCATTAACCTGATAATAATCTTTCAAGGTAAAATTATGATACGCCAATACTTCTTGTAAATGAGTCGCAAAGCGATCTGGATGAAATAAATCCACCACGCGCAAACCACGACGAGCAACCTTGTCTTCATAAGCAGGCCCAATACCACGACCCGTGGTACCAATCGCCGTTTTTCCCCGAGCTTTTTCACGGGCCTGATCGAGTGCAACATGATAAGGCAAAATTAATGGGCAACCGGAGCTAATGAATAATCGCTCCCGCACCGGCACACCACGGGCTTCTAAACCCTGAATCTCTGTCAATAAAGCATCCGGCGCAAGCACCACACCATTACCGACATAACAGCGCACACCGGATCGTAAAATACCAGAAGGAATCACATGTAATACGGTTTTTTCACCTTGAATCACCAAGGTATGACCCGCGTTATGCCCACCTTGATAACGAACCACAGCCTGTGCTTGCTCAGTCAGTAAATCAACAATTTTACCTTTACCTTCATCACCCCATTGAGTGCCCAGAACAACAACATTTTTACCCATGACAATTTCTCTTATTGAATCAGTTGTGTGAGATCGGTACTAAATCCGATGGCAGGCCGCACATGACCTAAAGCTTCACCAATACGATCATAACGTCCACCTTGGGCAATGGCGCGCCCAACGCCTGCTTGATAAGCGGCAAATACAATACCCGTGTGATAGTGGTATCCACGAAATTCACTTAAATCAAAATATAACGTCACTTCTGGATGATGTTGATCAAACCAATCGGCTATTTTTTTCAAATAATCTATTGCAGCTAACACTGCGGGTGGTGCAGACGCCAATTGTTGTTGAGCCGCATCCAATATGCGGACGTCACCTTGCAATTGAGCTAATGCATATAAACAGTGTTTTAAAACTGCATCGGTAATTTCATGTGCTAGAAATTCACTCAGCTCGGGAATCGCTTTCCGCTCATAAATATCTAACAAACGCTGTTGCTGAGTGTGTGTGAGAGGAAATAAAGCCAACAAACCATCTAAAATACCCACATGTCCCAACCCTAAATAAATCGACTGACGACCTGCAGTTTTCAAGGTGGCTAACATCAAGGAAATCACTTCAATATCGCTGGCGAAATCCGCCTGACCATATAATTCGATTCCCGCTTGAATCAAAGTGCGACTGCCCCCTAATTCTTGCGGCTTAGTACGTAAAACAGAACCGCAATAACACAATCGAGTTGATTCATGCGTATTAAAGCGATGGGCATCAATACGCGCCACCTGCGGCGTCATATCTGCACGAATGCCTAATAGGCGTCCAGTGAGCGGATCTGTTAGGGTAAAAGTTTGCGCCGCTAAGTCCTCATTGGATCCCATCAATAGCGAATCACGATATTCCAGCAATGGCGGAAAAACTAACTCATAGCCATTGGCACGATATAAATCGAGCACAGCACGTCGCAAGGTTTCTAGCGCCCACGCTTGTGGCGGTAAAATTTCTTCGACACCTTCAGGTAATAACCAAGGAGTTGTATCTACCATAAATCAGTACCGATAAGGCTAGGAGCAGAGCTCAAAACGCAAAAAAGCCCCGATTAACGGACTAATCGAGGCCATTTTTAAAGACAACAATCAAGTGATGCTAGAAATCGCCTACTTAATTTTTGCCTCTACAAATTCAACATGTCGGCGCACTTTGGGATCGTACTTTTTCTTCTTCAACTTTTCAGTTGTAGTGCGTTTATTTTTAGTAGTGGTGTAAAAATACCCCGTTCCCGCAGAAGACACCAAACGTATTTTGTCTCTCATGATACGATTACTCTATAAAATTCAATATAAGGATTTGCGATTAAATACTAAAACCATTGGCGCGCACAGTCGCTAACACTGTATCGATCCCTTGCTTATCTATAATGCGTAAACCTTTACTTGAAATACGCAAACGAACAAAGCGACGCTCTGTTTCTACCCAAAATCGATGCACATGCAGATTAGGCTTAAACCGACGTTTGGTCTTGTTGTTGGCATGAGACACTTTATTACCACTTAAAGGTCTCTTTCCTGTAATCATGCACACCTGAGACATGCTTCATCTCCAAAATAAAATTGAGCTGCGCTTTATACCAAAAGCGTATGGGAACTACAAGATTTATCCTCGAGCAATCCAGCTTCAGCAAAGGAAGTATATTGACCATCACCGATAATGACATGGTCCAACACCACAATATCGATTAATTGTAAGACTTGTTGCAACTGATGGGTCAAGGTTAAATCTTCAGCGCTGGGTTTTGCGCAACCGGAAGGATGATTATGCGCAAAAATCACCGCAGCAGCATTCCACTGCATGGCCATAGCCAATACTTCCCGAGGGTAAACCACAGAAGCATTAATAGTCCCTTCAAAGAGTTCCGCATAATGCAGCAATCTGTGTTGATGGTCTAAATACAAACAAGCAAAAACTTCGCGAGACCTGACTCGTAACTGCGCAGTGAGGTATTCCACTACCGTAGCAGGATTGGAAAATGCGCTGTTTTTTTCTAAGCGCTCTTGTAGATATCTTTTGCCCAATTCCAACGTCGCTTGCAGCATGATGTATTTTGTTTGCCCCAAACCCCGCGCACGACAAAAGGTTTTTTCATCTTGGTCTAACAGCTTTCTCAAACCGCCCGCTTGCTCTAATAAAGCTCGGGCCAAATCCACCGCCGTTTGTCCCTTCACACCAGTTCTTAAGAAAATCGCTAATAACTCAGCATCGGAAAGACTCGCAGCGCCTTGCAATTTAAGGCGTTCGCGAGGTCGCTCGGCCGCTGGCCAATCGGATATTGCCATTGTTGTCTCATCCTTGTCTGACTACACTTTATTTTGAATTCCATTACAAAAACCCGCACAATACCGACTTTTGCACCCAATAAAAGCGGCGCAATGATACCACGACGAGTGCTTATGAATAGTTTGCGAGACAAAAATATTATCTTGGGCGTCACCGGTAGCATTGCAGCGTATAAAGCGGCTGAGCTGGTGCGCTTATTAAAAAATGCGGGCGCTCAAGTTCGGGTCGTACTCACACAAGGTGGTGCAGCTTTTATCAATGAACTCACTTTTCAGGCGCTGTCGGGTCAACCGGTTCATACACATTTGTTAGATGCTAATTCTGAAGCAGCCATGGATCACATCAGCTTGGCTAAATGGGCTGATTTTGTGCTGATTGCACCCGCATCGGCTCACTGCATGGCCCGCTTAGCGCACGGCTTTGCCGATGATTTACTGACAACACTCTGCCTAGCAACCACCGCACCCATTGCATTAGCACCTGCGATGAATCAAGCCATGTGGCATCACCCCCTAACTCAAAAAAATTGCGCCTTATTGGCAGAGGCCAACATGACGCTTTGGGGCCCAGACAGCGGCAGTCAAGCATGCGGCGATCAAGGATTGGGTCGCTTATTAGCGCCAGAAACCATAATTGAGTATCTCCAGGCAGTATTCGCAACTGTTCAAATACCTTGCCTAACGGGAAAAAAAGTCGTCATTACCGCAGGCCCAACACAAGAAGCTGTCGATCCCATTCGTTATTTCAGCAATCGAAGCTCAGGCAAAATGGGCTACGCATTGGCGCAAGCGGCACAACAAGCGGGTGCCCAAGTGACCCTCATCAGCGGCCCCGTCAAACTGTCACCCTTGCCACAAGTGACCACTGTTTCCGTTACTACAGCGCAAGACATGTTGCATGCCTGTCAAACCACGGTTGCTACTGGCTGTGATGTTTTTATCGCAACGGCAGCAGTAGCCGATTATCGACCCACGCAAACTGCAGATCATAAAATTAAAAAAGCTAACAAACCATGGACACTGACGCTTGAAGCAACACCAGATATTCTCGCTGAGATTTCCGCTGGCATCCCTCGACCTTTTTGCGTAGGCTTTGCAGCAGAAACGCAAGCATTAGAAACTTATGCACAAGAAAAATTGCAACGGAAAAAATTGGATTGTATTGTGGCGAATGATGTCAGCCGCAAGGACATTGGCTTTGACTCGGATGAAAATGCAGTAACAATTTACACCCTCCAAGGCAAAACAATTGCTTTAGCACAAGCCAAAAAATCAATTATTGCAGCGCAATTGATTCAATGGATTGCTGAGCAAATACGTAACCCAACTTGATGTATCACTGACGAAAAATATCCCCGCGACGTAAGAGGCCCTCCATGAAATTCGCACAGCTTTTTCGACTCTCTCAATGGTTTACTGGAAACCGCGTATCAACACGCACGCTCCGCTTCATACTTTTGATTGCTTTAGGTTATGGAATTTTTTATTTACTGGCAGGATTTCTACTCTATCAAACAGCGGACATGAGCAATACTCAAGCAAGCCAAATGATTGCAAAAGATCAAGCGGATGCGGCATTAAAGCAAATTGAAGCCAAGGTCAGTATGCTGCAAGCCATGACACAGCGCATTGCAATTCATCCGACATTAGCACAAACCATCCGTCAGCAGGATATGGCTGGGCAAGGTGCTTTTGTTGCCTCAGCACAAGGCGTGATGCCTTACATTGTTGAACTGCAAGTTTTCATCCAACCACCACAACTAGATATGAACCGCTTTCCACCAGTGAGCTTTGGTACATTGAAATTAATCAATGCGATACAAGCAGATTTATCCCCTGCACCAGAAATACAAAAAGTCGGCCATCAAAAATTACTGAAAATTGCTGTGCCCATTCCTGCGGCCAATCATCCGTCGAACTTACGCCCACTGGGTGTATTAGTAGCAGTATTCAATTTTGATGATCTTGTTAAAACACTGCAACCGAGCGCCACTGCCAGTTATCTGAAACTTATTCAAGGCAAACAATGGATGGTGTATCAAGCCGGTGATTCAGCTTGGCGGCACAGTCGTTATTTTGGTAGCGCACAGAATAAAACCGGCTGGCGTGTAAACGCAGCACTGAATCCACAATTTGAATTCATTTCCAATAGCACTGATCACTTTTGGTTGATCATGGTCGCTGGCACTTTATGCTCTATGCTGTTTTTCATCATCGCTTGCGTTGTGCTCGTCTCTCTCGCTAAAAAAGATCAAAAGCCACTCATCAAAAAAGCGGAGGCTAACGCGCTGATGAATCGAATGGCGTCACCTCCAACAGAACCCTCCGCTCAGCCACCATTCATCGCAACCAAATTACCACCAGAAGAAATTTTTCGAGCCTATGATATTCGCGGTATTTTCAATGAAACCCTCACATTGGAAGGTGTTCGCTTAATTGGGCAAGCCTTAGGCAGCGAAGCACTCAGTCAAGGCGCTCGTCTGTTGGCGGTGGGCCGTGACGGCCGGCTCTCGAGTGATGCACTCAACCATGCATTAATTTCAGGCATTACCGACACAGGCTGTTCCGTTCAAGATATTGGTATGGCGCCCACACCTGTGTTGTATTTTGCTGCCAAACATTTGATTTCACATTCGGGTGTCATGATTACCGGCAGCCATAATCCAACGAATTATAACGGCCTCAAAATGGTCATTAAAAATCAATCGCTGTCTGGCGACGTCATTCAAAAATTACGTCGACGCATCGAAACCGGCGATCTACAACGCAGCCCAACACCCGGCATGGTGATGCAAAAAGAAGTCACTGCGGAATATATGCAGCATATTCTTCAACACATTAAATTATTGAAATCACTCACTGTGGTGATTGATGCAGGCAACGGTGTCGCCGGCCCACTGGCGCAAGAATTACTGACCGCCTTGGGATGCAAAGTCATTCCGCTGTTTTGCGACGTAGACGGCACCTTTCCCAATCATCATCCAGATCCCAGCAAGCTGGAAAATCTGCAAACACTGATAACAACCGTCAAAGAAACGCAAGCCGATATCGGTTTAGCCTTTGATGGCGATGGTGATCGTTTAGGCGTGGTGACCAGCACCGGCCGAATGATTTATCCCGATCGCTTAATGATGTTATTTGTCCAAGATATTTTGTCACGATTACCAGGTTCTGAAATTATTTTTGATGTGAAATGCTCCCGCCATCTTCCAGCATTAATTACGCAATTGGGTGGACGTCCACTCATGTCGAAAACCGGTCACTCCTATATTAAAAATGAATTAGCGCGAACCAAAGCACCGCTGGCGGGCGAAATGAGCGGCCATATTTTCTTTAACGATCGTTGGTTTGGCTTTGATGATGGATTATATACCGCCGTCCGCTTACTTGAATTATTGGCTGGCACAACGCGTTCAGCGGAAGCCATTTTTGCCGAATTACCAGAGAGCTTATCGACACCTGAAATTAATATTGCTGTATCAGAACAACAAAAATTTAAAATTATTGAAATGCTGCAACAGCAAGCACAATTTGTCGGCGGTAACGTGATTACGCTGGATGGCGTTCGTGTAGATTATTCTTACGGCTGGGGACTGATTCGAGCGTCCAACACCACGCCGGTGTTAGTTGCACGATTTGAAGCAGAGACACAAACACAATTGGAGGCCATTCAAAAAACTTTCCGTGATCAATTACTCCGTGTAGCGCCACAATTATCATTACCTTTTTAAATTATTACTGAGATTTTATCCCTATGATACGACCCCTTGTTGATGCCGTTGCAACGGCAAAAGTGCTCACAGAAGCACTCCCTTATATTCAAAAATTTCTCGGCAAAACCCTGGTCATTAAATATGGCGGTAACGCCATGGTAGACGAAGCGCTGAAGCATAGTTTTGCCCGTGATATTTTATTAATGAAACTGGTCGGCATTAATCCCATTGTGGTCCACGGCGGCGGCCCACATATTGGTAGTTTTTTAAAACGCCTCGGCATGGAATCTCAATTTGTCGATGGATTGCGAATTACTGATAGCGAAACTATGGATGTGGTAGAAATGGTTTTGGGTGGTTTGGTGAATAAAGAAATTGTTAATTTAATTCATCAAGCCGGCGGTAAAGCCATTGGGCTGACAGGAAAAGATGGCATGCTGATTCGAGCTAAAAAATGGCATCTCGCAAGCAACAGCCCTGAATTAAAAGAATCAGAAATTATTGATCTGGGTCATGTGGGTGAAGTGGAACACATTGAGACCGATTTACTGAACTTGTTAGTTCAAAGCGATTATATTCCCGTGATTGCACCCATTGGCGTCGATAAAAATGGCGTGTCTTACAATATTAATGCTGATTGGGTCGCTAGCAAAGTCGCTGAAGCTTTATGCGCAGAAAAACTCATTCTGCTGACAAACATTGAAGGGCTCAAGGATAAACAAGGACACGTGCTCACTGGATTAACCAGCCAACGGGTAGAAGAATTAATTACTGACGGTACTATTTACGGCGGCATGTTACCAAAAATTCGTTGCGCATTAAGCGCGGTACAAGCAGGTGTTAGTACGGCACACATTATTGATGGACGAGTCCCTCACGCAGTCATTTTAGAAATATTAACGGATGAAGGTGTGGGTACGCTGATTAAAAAGCAATGATGACCAACTACGAAACGATGAAGAAAGCTGATGCATGCAACAGAAGCTTAAAGCCTGCTTTTTCTATACAAGTTGACGATCACTTCTTCTGATTGTATAGTTTTATCATGTTTACACGCACCTTAACGCCCCATCTTCTACGATTAGCCCAAAACTTTCCTGTGCTGGCGATTACTGGCCCCCGTCAGTCAGGGAAAACTACCTTGGCGAAAATGATTTTTCCCGATAAACCCTATATTAGTCTTGAAGATCCCATCCAACATGCTTTTGCGACAGAAGATCCGCGCGGATTCTTAGCGCGTTATGCTAGCGGTGCTGTGTTTGACGAAGCTCAACGTTGGCCAGAATTATTTTCTTATTTACAGGGTATTGTGGATGCAGATCGGCATCCGGGTCGCTATGTGCTAACAGGGTCTCAGCAATTTGGTTTGCTTGCTGGCGTGACGCAATCCTTGGCGGGTCGTGTAGCGATGGCGCAACTTCTGCCTTTATCCTTAACTGAACTGCCTCAGGTATTTCGTGGTGAAATACAATTAGACGCGTTGATGTTGATGGGTTGTTATCCGATTTTACACGCACAAGAAATGTCATGGCAGGATTGGTTAGCCAGTTATGTGATGACTTATGTCGAACGTGATGTGCGCCAAGTATTAAAAGTGCAAAACCTTACAACTTTTCAGCGATTTTTGCGTTTGTGTGCCGGACGTACGGGGCAACTACTCAATCTTCATGCACTCGCTAGTGAAGCAGGTATTTCACATACCACAGCGGGCGCTTGGTTATCAGTGCTGGAATCCAGTTATCTCGTTTATTTATTACCGCCTTATTATCGAAATTTTGGTAAACGTTTAGTCAAAACGCCCAAACTCTATTTTTTAGATGTAGGTTTAGCCTGTTGGTTGTTAGGCATCCGTTCACCGGAGATGTTAGCTTTTCATCCTTTGCGTGGTGCCTTATTTGAAACTTTGATCGTGAGTGAATTTATTAAGGCGCGCTATCATACAAGTCAGCCAGCTGATCTCTATTTTTGGCGAGATAATAATGGCCTAGAAGCAGATTTAGTGTTTGAACAAACAGGCAAATTGCAGCCCATAGAAATTAAATCGGGTCAGACAGTGACCGCTGATTATATTCGTGCTGCGCAAAAGACAGCACGTTTTTCGGATCAAGAAGAAACACATTCGCCCTGGTTAATTTATGGTGGTGAAGAAAGTTATGAGCGCAGCGGAGTTCACGTTAAAAGTTGGCGATCGCCTTTCACGAATGCATAAGTTATTTTTCTTTTCCTATAATAACCAGAAAAACTACGGCTCCATTTGCCAATCCTTAAGGTGAATTGCGCAATCTTCTTTACCAACAGTACGTAAATATTTTTCATCCGCCGTAATAAGTAAAGCATTCTGAATAATAGCCAATCCATGATAAGCCGCATCGTAGAAAGTCACCGAATAACGATTGACTAATCTCAGAATTTCCGCCATCCAGTCAGCATTTATTATTTCGCCAGCGCCTAGAATAATTTCTAAATCAGCTAACTGGTCTCTGGCTTGCGCAGGAAATTTTCTAGCCAATAAATTACCTACTTCATACAACCACAAACCGGGCACTGATACACGAACCTGTTTACGATGAATAGCCTCACCAATAGCCCAGGCTTGAGAATGAAAAGCTTCAGAATCAGCCGGCAGTACCCATTTAAGAATCACTGAGGCATCCAATACCAAGGGCTGAATCAATGGCTTTTTCGATCTTGACATAGCCATTGTGTACTATCCGTTTTTTTCGTTGACAACGAGCGACTTCTATTTCGAAGTCTTGCGAAAGCATCACTCCGCTGTTTCTGTAGCAATGTTTCAGATAGGGATTGGTTAATCATTTTACTGCGTTCACCTTGTGGAATTTTTTGCAGCTGCTCCCAGACCGAGTCCTCCAACATAACATTAACGCGATGCGCCATAATTTTCCTCCCATGAATGCTTTACACACTAACCATACACACGATTATTTTTTTTGGCAAGCCTGTCACACTAACAAAGCACAGGATTCACTTGGCGGAATAGCAACTTTGGTGTACTTTTCTTATAACTCCTCGTTTCAATCATCCCAGCTTTTAAAAATCGATCAAATACTATGAAACCGACGTTGCAACTGAGAATTGGCCAGCATTTGACCATGACCCCGCAATTGCAACAAGCGATTAAATTGCTTCAACTCTCGACTATAGAACTTCAACAAGAAATTCAGACGGCTATTGAAACCAACCCCTTGTTAGAGATTGCTCAAGATGAAGGCGATGAAAATGATAGCCTGGATGGGCGCGCAAATGATTTAGCCACTCTAGAATCCCGACTCTATCCCGACGAACAAAGCTCAGACCCCTTCGATTTCCAAACCGCAGAAACTTCACTCACGCATCAAGACAGAATTCCAGATGAGTTACCCGTTGATTCGGCTTGGGAAGATATTTATCCCTCAGCAACCGGCACTTCTCATTCACAGCAAGGCGATGGTGACGATGAGTTTAATTTTGACGACCGCAATGGCGCTCAGGAAACCCTACAAGACAGCCTACTGTGGCAACTCAATTTAACCCCCATGTCGGCATTAGATCGCAATATTGGCGCCGCTATTATTGAGTCGTTAGATTATAAAGGGTATCTCACGGCCCCCTTAAATGACATTTTAGAAACAGTCAGAACTGATCCTGAATTTCGAGATCAGGCGGATGACATTGACTTAGATGAAGTCGTTGCTGTACTACATCGCATTCAGCACTTTGACCCACCCGGCGTTGCTGCCCGGGATTTACAAGAATGTCTATTGATTCAATTACAACAACTACCCGAATCAACCAATCGACGTTCAGAAGCACTCACCTTAATACAACATCATTTGGAACTCTTAAGCCAAAGAGATTTTCCTCAACTGATGAAACGTTGCAAACTGTCTGAAACCGCTTTAAAAGAAACACTCCATCTTATTCAATCACTCAATCCCTTCCCTGGCGAAAAAATTCAACCTGACAATACCCAATACATTACCCCAGATGTGATTGTTCGGCGGGAACAAGATCGCTGGACGGTAGAACTCAATACCGATGCATTACCAAAACTCAAAATCAACCCTCTCTACGCTGGGCTGGCACAGAAAAAAAGTCATTCCGCTGAAGATTCTTCTTACTTACGTAATCACTTGCAAGAAGCCCGCTGGCTAATTAAAAGCCTACAAAGCCGAAATGAAACCCTGTTAAAAGTAGCCACCAAAATCGTTGAACATCAACTAGACTTCCTAGAGCGCGGTGCGGAATTTATGAAACCGCTGGTGCTGCACCATATTGCTGAAGCCATCGAAATGCATGAATCCACCATCAGTCGGGTGACGACGCATAAATATATGCTCACACCACAAGGCATTTTCGAGCTGAAATACTTTTTTTCTAGTCATGTGGCAACCAGCACTGGCGGAGAATGTTCCTCCACTGCAATTCGAGCCATCATTAAAAAGCTGATTGCAGCTGAAGATAGCCGCAAACCTTTAAGTGATAGCAAAATTGCTGATGTATTAGCGGAGCAACAAATAGAAGTGGCACGACGCACTATTGCAAAATACCGAGAGTCCCTCAATATACCTGCCTCGAGTGAACGTAAAAGATTTATCTAAGGAGTATTTCATGCTTATTAATATCAGTGGTCACCACGTCGATGTCACGACTGCATTAAAAACTTATGTGACCGATAAACTCGCCAAACTAGAAAGACATTCTGACCGCATCTCTCACGCCGACGTCATCCTCACGGTACAAAAGCACGAACAAAAAGCCGAAGCCACCGTACGCACCAATAGCGCTGAATTATTTGCTGATGCCATCGCGGAAAATATGTATGCCGCTATTGATGACTTACTCGACAAACTCGATCGCCAATTACTCAAGCACAAAGAAAAAGTGTTGGGCCGTAAGCATATCGATAAACCGCATAGTAGCGCGATTTGAAACGAGGGGGAAATTATGCCCGAGCTCAGTAGATTTTTAGGCATCATTATCTACATGTACTTCAATGAGCATAATCCTCTTCATTTTCATGCAGAATATAATGAACATAGCGCTGCAATATCCATCACAAACTTTGGCGTCATCGAAGGAAAATTACCAGCGAAAGTACTTAGTCTTGTAGTTGAGTGGGCACAAGAACACCAAGAAGAATTACTCCATAACTGGAATAGCATAAGAGAAACTGGCGAATACGCTAAAATCGATCCATTAACTTAAAACAGGCAAATCTATGTTAAGCGTTTTGGCAGCAGAATATCTTGGCGATCATAAGGTTCATTTATCTTTTAACAACGGAAAAGCCGGCATAGCAGACCTTGCTGATGCCATCAAAAACGATAGAAGGCCTGTTTTTTTAGCGCTGCAAGATAAAACTCAATTTCAACAATTCAAAGTAGAACATAACACCCTTGTTTGGCCAAACACACTGGATCTTGCACCTGAATATCTTTTTTTTATTACTTTTAAAACAGAAGATAACTTGCAAGATCAATTTAAGCAGTGGGGATATTTAACATAAAGCAGGCACAACTTATTGCGCCTCTACAAAATAATCATCAGGTTATACTCCGCTAACCCAACCTAAAAAAATATCAAAAATAAAAGCTAGCGCCTTTCGTCGCAATTCGCGCTTGAATGCCTTTTTGCTGCCATAATACATCAGCAAGCGTTTGTAGTGATTGTTCTTCGCCATGCACTAACCAAAAAACGGGCTCGGTTTTAAAATGTCCAGCCCAATCTAACAATTGCTGTTGGCCGGCGTGAGCAGAATAACCACCTAAAGTGTGCAGCTGACTTTTAACAACAATTTCTTCTCCATTGAAATGCACTTTTTTCGCGCCATCAATTAAGTGACGACCTAAAGTGCCGACCGCTTGGAAGCCCACAAAAATGACATGATTATTTGCATGCCATAACCGATCACGAAAATGATGACGGATACGACCACCGGTACACATGCCACTACCTGCTAAAATAATCGCACCTTGTTTTACTTGATTAATTGCTTTGGAATCTTCCACTGATTTACTGATGGTCAGCGTGGGCAGAAATTCTGTTAGACTTTTTTGGTCCCAGAAATTTTTATATTGATCGTAAATTTCAGTCACCGCTTGAGCCATAGGACTATCAAGGAAAATACGCCAGCCTTCTAATAATCCTTGATGATATAAACAACCTAATTCAAATAATAAATCTTGTGTTCTTCCTACCGCAAAAGTAGGAATTAAAATATTGCCTTGATCTTTTTTGGCTTGTGCTAATATGGCTAAAAATTCGTTGTAAGTTTCTGCACGAGTTTTGTGATTACGATCACCATACGTACCTTCCATCAAAACTACATCAGCATTTTCTAATACAGCAGGAACTGCCATTAAAGCAGCATCTGAATTTCCTAAATCTCCAGAAAATACCAATGTTTTAGTTTTTTGTTCTCCGATGCAACGCACTTCGACAATAGCAGAACCCAAAATATGTCCTGCATCATGTAGCGTTACCACAACACCATCGCTTAAAGTCAATGGCGCGTCATAAGAAATAGTTTTGCATAAAGTTAAAACTCGTTGCACATCTTCTGCAGAATAACAGGCGGCAATTAACACGCCACCGAATCTCGCACGACGCACATTCTCATAAACCACATCATTAAAATAAAGATGTGCAGCATCTTCCAACAATATTTTTAATAAGCTTTTGGTTTCTGGCGTGCAGTAAATCGGCCCAGCAAAACCTTCTTTAATTAAGCGCGGCAACATACCGGAATGATCTAAATGCGCATGAGATAAAATCACCGCATCAATTTCTTTCGGATTAAAAGGAAATTGTTCTTCCGCTAAACGAACAAAATTTTCACCACCACCTTGGCGCATACCGCAATCCAATAGAATTTTTTTATTATGTGCAGTTAAACAATGACAAGAGCCGGTGACTTCTTGTGTAGCACCGAAAAATTGAATGCGGTAATTATTAGATTGAGCGGTCATGACGAAGTCCTTTACGAGGATATTTCTATAAAAATACCGTCTTTCTGTCTCACTTCCAGAATAAAGAGGGCACTGTGCTTATTACACCCTAAAAATGAGGAATAATCCTTGTAGGGTGCGCCCTACCATTAGAGACCTAGAACATCCATCATATTAAACGAACCTAGGCGTTTATCGGCTAACCAATGGGCAGCACGCACGGCACCACGAGCAAAATTCATGCGACTGCTGGCTTTATGAGTAATTTCCACACGCTCACCTTCGCAAGCAAACATGACTGTGTGATCACCAACAATATCGCCGGCACGAATGGTTTCAAAACCAATGGTTTTTTGTTCACGGGCACCGGTGCGACCTTCACGACCATAGACAGCACAAGTTGCTAAATCCCTATCTAATACTTTTGCCACTCGACGCCCTAATTCCAATGCGGTACCAGAAGGCGCATCAATTTTATGTCGATGATGGGCTTCAATAATTTCTATGTCTGCGGTTTCACCCAAAATTTGCGCAGCAATTTCAGCTAATTTAAAACATAAATTCACGCCAACACTCATATTGGGTGCGTAAACTAAAGCAGTACGCTGCGCCATTGCAGTAATTTGTTGGTTCTGCTCAGCATTAAATCCAGTGGTGCCAATCACCATTTTCTTACCCATTTGCGCACAAACAGCTAGGTTTTTCAAAGTGACTTCCGGCACCGTAAAATCAATTAACACATCAAATCGATCGGTGACGGAAGCTAACTGATCCGTTAATTGGACGCCCAATAGATCCTGACCAATTAAAGTTCCTGCATCCATGCCAATAAAAGCGCTACCAGATCGCTCAATTACTGCTGTCAATTGAGCTTCTTTTGATTGCGCTACCGCTTCAATCAGCGTGCGACCCATTCGACCAGCAGCACCGACAATGGCTATTCGTGTCATTGGTTTTCTCGCTTTTAAAATTTCATCTCTTCAAAAAACTTCTTCACCCCATCAAACCATGAAGCAGATTTAGGGGATTGCTTGCGCGAATTTTCTTGCAGAGAAATTTGGAAATTTTGCAGCATTTCTTTCTGCTGCTTGGTTAAATTCACGGGTGTTTCCACTACAACGCGACATAATAAATCTCCCGCTGAACCACCGCGTACCGGCGCAACCCCTTTACCACGGAGACGAAATATTTTGTCGGTTTGTGTTTCCGCCGGCACTTTCAATTTAACACGACCTGTTAAGGTAGGCACTTCTAGTTCACCACCCAAAGCAGCATCTACAAAACTAATAGGCACTTCACAATAAAGATCACGACCTTCTCGCTTAAATAATTTATGTTCTCGTACGGCCACTTGAACATATAAATCACCCGCCGATGCACCCCGAGTACCCGCCTCACCTTCACCAGCCAAACGAATACGATCACCGGTATCTACGCCAGGAGGAATTTTTACGGATAAAGTTTTTTTCTTTTCCACTCGGCCCTGACCACGACAAGCTGTACAAGGATCTTTAATGCTTTGGCCACGACCACGACAAGTCGGACAGGTTTGCTGCACAGAGAAAAATCCTTGCTGCATCCGCACTTGACCAGCGCCATGACAGGTATTACAGGTCACCGGTTGCGTACCTGGCTTAGCACCTGAACCTTTACAGGGCTCACAATTCACCAGGGTTGGCACTTGAATTTCTACTTGTGTACCCTGCACAGCTGCTTCTAAATCTAATTGCAAGGTATAACGCAAATCAGCACCACGAGCTGCACCACCACCGCCACTACGACCACCAAAAATATCTCCAAATACATCACCGAAAATATCAGAGAAATTCGCGCCGCCAAGATCACTGGCACTACCCGCGCTCCCTTCAAATGCAGCATGACCATGGCGATCATAAGCCGCACGTTTTTGTTCATCCGATAATATTTCGTAGGCTTCTTTGGCTTCTTTAAATTTTTTCTCAGCCTCTTGATCATCTTGATTACGATCAGGATGATGTTTCATCGCTAACCGACGATAGGCTTTTTTGATTTCTTGCTCATCAGCATCACGACTGACACCCAACACTTCGTAATAATCTCTCTTCGACATGAATTGTTCCTATTTCACAAATGAAAAAGGGCGAACTGTAAAAGCCCGCCCTATGGATCCCA
>JAHFSE010000026.1 GCA_023265895.1 Gammaproteobacteria bacterium | reverse complement strand
AGAATTTAATTCAAGCGATGGCGAGTTATTCAATTCCCACCAGCGGTCAAACCAGCGTAAGCAGTTTACCTACGTTAGAGCAAAATGCTTTATTACCGGTGATTGCGGCGAATTGGGTATAGCTTTATTGGTGATATTATTTTTAGTTTTCTTTGGATCCTGCGGTCAAGCCGCAGGATGATAGTATTTTGAAAAAAATCAATCGATAAAAGAACAGCAGTAATCCGTAATCGTCAGCGCTTTGATTTGAGTAGCAGTTAGCGCTTTTTATTCAATCCATAATTCAATGTGATTAAAACTAACAATAGCAGTGCAGCGACGGCATTATGAGCAACTGCGGTGAAGAGGGGTAATTGGAAAATAATATTGCTGATGCCTAAGCTGATTTGCAACGTTAAAATTAATAATAAAAGCCGTGCTAAATTGCGATAACGAGGTGTATTGGCTTGTCGCAGCAGTCGCCAACCCAGCCAGCCCAGCCAGCTTGCTGTAATCATTGCGCCAAAACGATGTAAAACTTGAATAGTGATTTTTGCATTCACTGATAAATGTGGTGCATACTGAAAATTGTCGACCGCAGGATAAAAACTAAAAGCTTCGCGGAAATTTAATAATGACCACCAAGGATGTTCGCAGATGGGCAGTTGAGCGCAGACGAGAGCGGCATAATTAGAGGAAGTCCAACCCCCTAATGCGATCTGAATAATTAATAATCCTAGCCCAACAGCAGCTGCATTTTTTAAGGGTGCTGCTCGCAAATCTCGTAACGGCTGCATGGCTTGAGTGAGGCGTAAACACAGCAAATAGAGCACGCTGACAATGGCAAATCCACCCAGTAAATGTCCCATAACAATGGGTGGATAGAGTTTCATAGTTACGGTCCATTTGCCAAGCAGCGCTTGAAAAATAAGGAGTCCCAATAAAGTTAGCGCAAGTTTATGAGGATGGCCTGGATGCTTGCGATTGGCAATGGATAAAATGGTAATAAAAACGATCAGCAAACCCAAGGTCATGGCTGCATAACGATGAATCATTTCCGGCCAGGCTTTTGCCTGTTCCAGTGGTGCGTTGGGAAAGGCTTGATTGGCTTGAGCAACGGCTTGCTCACTTTTAGGCACAGATAAAAATCCATAGCAGCCTGGCCAATCTGGGCAGCCTAAACCCGCATCTTTAAGTCGCGTGTAAGCACCCAGCATTACGACGCAAAAAGCTAAAATTAATGCAGCAAGCACTGAATAAATAGCGAGTTGTCTTAATTTAGGACTAACCAATGTGAGAATCCTTTAGTAGTTTCTGCAAATCTTTAAGTAAACCCCGGCCCTGTAAGATGGATTCTTTGGGGTTGGAATAAGTTGGGTAGCGCAGCATGATTTCACCCAAGGGATCCATAATGTATAGATGATCTTCTGCTTGCGGAAGTGCTTTTGGTAATTTGAAGAAAGGTGTTAAAGCTTGAGCGAGTGTGGATGCATCGCCATGCATTTGCGTGAATTTTGGATAAAGCCGTTGCAGTTTTTCTGCGATTGTAGAATTGGATTGCGTGAATAGAATAGCGAGATTGAGTCGATCGTTATCTGGACCCAAACTTGTTTTTAATTGGTTCATTAAAAATAAGCTATTCTCGCAAGTCGCTAAACATTCATTTGGCATATGATAAATAAGCCACCAGCGTTTCTGTAAAAAATGTGCTGTAAGTGGTTGTGCTGAGGCATCACGTAATTTCAGCGTATTGAGTTGAACGGGTGGCACTAATAATTGTCCGTGTTCAGTAGAACCTTGTTTTTGCCACCAGCCGCTATAAAGCGCTAAATAAGCGGCTAATACGGGTAAGGCAAAGACTAAAAAAAAGGCTACTAAGATCCAGCGACTTTGATTGGCTTGTTCCGTGGAGCAATGTAATGGAGATTGGGGCGCTGACATAGGTTTTTAATTTAAAGGTTAAGTTTGTTGTTTAAGATTAAGGCCGATATAGAGGCCAAAAACGACGGCGGCCATTGTAAACCACTGAAAGGCATAACCGCGATGTTTTTCTGATGTGATGCCCACCTCATTGGCTTTTAGCCAATGACGCTGCAAGTCTGATTGTTGAAATAAAGGTAGATTTGCATCCAGCTGCAAAACAAAAGGTGCGAGTGGATGATGTAATTGTTGGCTGAGGTGATCTAGTTCTAAGGTTTCTACCAAAATAAAATGTGATTCGATGAGATCAGTATTTTTCATCAGCGTAAAAACACCTTTAACAGGAATACGAATTGTCCCACCTAGTTGCAGCGTTTTTGTGGGAAGTGACACAGTTGGACGATTTTTTCGGTCGCTGTTCGGCCAGTTATGCCAGCCAAGATTCACCAGTAACGCTAATTCCGAATGATCCGGTTGAAACACTGTTAAGACGTGGTAGCCCGCTTGACCTTCATTCATGCGGTTATCATGTAAAATTATTTTAGTGGATAAAAAATGGCCGCTGACTTGAAGGTATGCATCATTAGCGGCAAGCGCTATTTTTGGTAATTGTTTGAGTAAATCCGCAAAATTGAAGGGATGCTGTATTGAATGCAGGCGCAATAATTCGCTGCTTTGCTGCAAAGCTTCCTTATCTTGTGCTCGATATAATTGCCAAAAACCCAGTTTAAGCATGAGCGTAATGCAGATGAACGCTGCAAACGTAGGAATCCAAGAAGGTTTAAATCGCATAGGGCAGCACTTTTTTATTGAGATGCTGATAAAAAACATCAGCACTCATCGCTCCCATAATAAATGCATTTTTTATAGCTTGACCTTGTGAATTAAAAAATAAAATACTCGGTGGCCCTAACAGTTGAAATGTATTTAATAAGGCTTCTGCATCTGGTGTATTGCTTATGTCTACTTGAATTAAATAAAAATTTTTCAGCGCCATTTGAACTTGAGGATCAGCAAAAGCACCATGTTCCATTTCTTTGCAGGCAATGCACCATTCAGCAAAAAAATCTATCATCACTGGTTTATGCTGCATTCGAGCTTTTTGTTGTGCGTGTTTTAATTCAGCCAATCTGGTCACCTTATGAAAAGGTAGTAGGTTTGTTGTTCGCATCATCTGATTGGCTGACTGATGAGTTAAAGGTTGAAGTGGATTAGTATGATTTTGGGCGGCACCCACCATGAGTAAAATGCCGTAACAGAGCATCATGATGCTCAGGCCTTGCCAAAATTTCCCCCAATGATTTTTTGTTATCTTGCTGAGCGCGCCCATATAAATGGCGGGAATAATCAGTAATGCTGCCCACAGCAACATGACAAAAACAGCAGGTAATAGATTTCTCAATAACCAAACAGCAATGGCTAATAATAGGACACCAAAAAAACTTTTGACGGCCTTCATCCATGGGCCTGCTTTAGGCATGAGGTTAGCGCCAGTTGTGCCTATGATCAGCAAAGGTGTCCCCATTCCAATGGCTAACATGAACAGTGATAGGGCGCCGATCAGTGGATCACCTTGTTGGGCAATATATAACAAAATACCTGCTAGGGGCGCAGATACGCAGGGAGAGACAATCAGCGCTGATAGCACGCCCATAGTAAAAATACCCCAGTAACGGCCATTTTTTTGTTGAGCAGAGCATTGATTCAGTCGTTGACGAAGCCCATAGGGCAATTGCAATTCATAAAAGCCAAACATAGAAAGCGCAAGTAAAATAAAAACCAGTGCAAAACTGCTAATCACCCAAGGATTTTGCAAATACAGGGCAATATGTTTACCGCTGAGTCCCATGATCAATCCGGCAGCAGAAAAAGCCAATGCCATACCAAGCACGTAGCTTGCGGATAATAAAAATCCTTGATGGGGTTTAAGATTTTTTATGGATTGCCCAGCAATCATGCTGGATAAAATTGGAATCATAGGCAGCACGCAGGGTGTGAAGGATAGACCCAGTCCTAACAAAAAAAATACACCGAGCGCAACCAATAATGAGGTGTGATTTAAAAATTTAACCAAACCGTTGGTATCTGTGTTATTTGAAATGGATACATTTTTATTAGCGGATGTCGACGCATCATGAGTCAGTAGAAACGTGCGTTGAATCGTTTGTGGCGGATAACACAAACCTGCTTCAGCACATCCTTGATAATCAATATTCACTGTGATTGAGGCAATTTTACTGGCGGCTTGGAGCGTGAAGGGAATTTTAATGTCTAGGATATGTTTATAAACTTCTACTTGACCGAAATTATCATCGTTTTTAAGCACGCTAGCTTGATTAAAGTGCGGTATGCCCAGTGCAATTTCATGCGTGTTAGCGACAGAAAAATGGAATTTTTTGCGATATAGATAATAGCCTTCAGCGATGTCCCAGTGAACAATCAGCATTTGATCCTGTATTGCGACAGTTGTGATAAAGGCTTGATCAGCGGGTAAAAATGTTGGGGTAGAGGATGTTTTATTATTAAAGATGCTTGAGGTATTTGTTGGTATTGGTAAGGGGTTAGCAAATACGGCTAGGCTAAAACTTAGCAGTAGTAAGCCAATGAGTGAGCGTATATACCAAATAATACAGAGTCGCATGATGAAATTTCTCACCGGTAAGGCATTGTTGCGTATTCATTTAAATTTTATGAGGAATGGGGCGAATCGGTATAACACACTCGATTGCGGCCGAGATGCTTGGCATTATAAAGATTTTCATCAGCGATAATACAAAGTTCTTTATAATTCTCTGGTGTTAGTTGTGCGATGCCACAACTAAACGTCACGAAGAATTCTTGTCCTTTCACGGAAAGTTTCATTTGTGAAAATCGTTGACGAATCTCTTCAAAAATTTTCATGGCATCACTGCCGGTAGTATCAGGTAGTACTGCAGCAAATTCTTCTCCACCATAACGACCAATAGCATCTGATTTTCGCAGGCGTTGTTTTAAAAATAAAGCAAGATTCTTAATCACTTGGTCACCTACAGGATGACCGTAGGTGTCATTGATATTTTTAAAATGATCAATGTCGATCATGGCGAAGGAGAGAGGCATTTGCATTGCCATGGCTTTTTGAGCACCCTTATTGAGTTCGCGTAAAATAGAGGTGTGATTTAATAATCCCGTGAGGCTATCCTGATTCACAAACGCAGCGATACTGCGTGAACGTTCGCCTTTGCTTTTAATCGTTGCAATTAAATGTTTGGGTTTTACCGGTTTTGTCAGGAAATCATCACCGCCTTTACTCATGGCAGCAATATGAATATCTGGATTTTGCTCTGAGGATAAAAAGACAATAGGAACGCTCATGTATTGGCTTTGTTGGCGAATTACATTCGCCACTTCCATGCCGTTACAGGCAGGCATGTACATATCCATTAAAATAATTTCCGGTTGGAATTCTTCTAATGCAGGCAGTACTTCGAGAGGATTCAGTACCGCGCGAGTGAGTAACCCGGCATTATTGATGATTTGTTCAATTTGTTTGGCTTGTAATTTAGAGTCTTCAATAATTAAAACTCGATAAGGCGTTGCTGGTGTGAGTTCTGTTAGTTTCTGAACTTGCTCAATCACTAAGCTGAGATCTGCATTGCGAGAATGGAAATAACAGCCGCCAGCACGGCTGGCTTTTAAGCGTGTTTCAATATCATGGGTTTGATTCGAGTAGAAAATGGTAGGAATAGGCGAATCTAATCCCCGTTGTATCTGAGTCAATAAATCAATGCCGCGGCGCTCTTCATTGCCAAATTGCACATCCATGATCATGGCAGCTGGATAACGTTGTTTCATCATTTGATGGAATTGTTCTACTGAAGCGCAACGTTCCGCGCGGAAACTAAAAAATTCCAGTTGTTGTAAAATTTTATTCGCTAACTCTTCATCATTAATCGCAACATAAATAGGCTTTTGAGGCGTAATGACGGGAATTAAGCTGTGCTTTAAATCGCTGCGACGTACAGCCGTTTGGCTCAGTCGTTGAACTTGTTGTGACAGTTGCGAGAGTAAATGGCTGCTGGGTGGGCCTTGTTGCGTATCTACTTCCTGTAGTAGGCCAGTAATTTCAGTCGCTATTTTGAGATGGGAAGTTTCTTCGAAATGTTCTGCATAACGCACCAGTTTTTGCGTTGCATGAATCAAATCATTCACCCGTTGGGGTGGCCAATATTCTTGGTTTACGAGTCGCCAGATGCTGAGTACATGGCGTGCTTGATCCGTCACGCGTTTGGCAAAGTAGCGCTTTAATTCGAGCGGTCTAGCTTTTTTGGCGGGTTGAGTCATGGTGATAAACAATCAAAATGTCTAGAGATGTTCTATCCAGTTAAGCATAGGATGAAAGAAGTTGCCTAAAAAACAGCAATAACCTCGAAGCGCTTTTGAGTCCGTTGTAACCCATGCTTTAAAGCATCTCTTCTTTGCGCCGTGTTAGCACTTCGCAACCGGTGGCCGTAACGGCCAGTGTATGCTCCCACTGGGCGCTCAATGATCGATCTTTGGTAATCACCGTCCATTGATCAGGTAATAGTTTGGTATGGTAATCGCCTACGTTGATCATAGGTTCAATGGTAAAACACATGCCTTCTTGAATTTCAACGCCGGTACCAGGGGTGCCAAAGTGCAAAATTTGTGGTTCTTCATGAAAAACGTCGCCAATACCATGGCCGCAATAATCCCTTACTACAGAGAAACGGTGTTTTTCAGCGTGGACTTGAATTGCATGCCCAAGGTCACCGGCGTGAATTCCGGGTTTGACGATTTCAATCGCTTTATACAGACATTCTTGAGTAATGCGAACCAGGCGCTCTGCTTGAATGGAGGGTTTGCCGACAAAAAACATTTTGCTGGTGTCACCATGGAAGCCATCTTTAATGACGGTAACGTCGATATTAATGATATCGCCTTTCTTCAAGATTTTGTCATTGCTGGGGATGCCGTGACAAACCACATGATTGATTGAAGTGCAGATGCTTTTTGGAAATCCACGATAACCTAAGCAGGCTGGAATTGCATTCTGATGTTGGACAATATAATCGTGGCAAATTTGGTCGAGGGCACCTGTGCTAATGCCGGGTTTAACGTATTCGCCAATCATCTCTAAAACTTCTGCAGCCAAGCGGCCAGCGATGCGCATTTTCTCGATTTGTTCAGGGGTTTTAATGAGTTGAGTCATGAATTCCAGCGGGTATAAGTTGTTGGTGTGAGCTCAGTATGGTATAAAGCCCGCCGCGAATAAGCAAACTATCAAAAGATAGCTATCTTTAAGATCTCTTTCGCAAACACACACGCTTATCGATACACAGTATTCGGGTGCTCGTTGATCCTCTCACTTCTGACTATCAGTAATGAGGGCGTTTTGAGTTGAATGCTGAGATAAAGCGGAGGCCAAACCCAATTTAAAATAGGTAAACTTTATGACAACGCCATCTATGCGTGACATGCTAAAGGCCGGAGTGCATTTCGGTCACCAGACTCGTTATTGGAATCCCAAAATGGGCGAATATATTTTCGGCGCCCGTGGTGGAATTCACATCATCAATTTAGAACACACCTTGCCTCGACTTGAAGAAGCCATGACTTTTGTCAACAAGTTGGCTTCTAAGAAAAACAAGGTGTTGTTCGTGGGCACTAAGCGTGCTGCCAGCAAAGTTATACAAGAGCAAGCCAAGCGTGTAGGAATGCCCTACGTCAATCATCGTTGGTTAGGCGGTATGTTGACTAACTGGAAAACCATTCGTCAATCCATTCAACGTTTGCGTGATTTAGAAATTCAAAGTACCGATGGTACCTTTGCTAAGCTCACTAAAAAAGAAGCGCTTATGTTGACCCGTGAAATGGAAAAATTAGAGCGCAGTTTGGGTGGTATTAAAGATATGGGCGGTTTGCCTGATGCGATGTTTGTGATCGATGTGGGGCATGAACGTATTGCTGTCACTGAAGCTAATAAGCTCGGCATTCCTGTCATTGGTGTGGTAGATACCAACAGCGATCCTGACGGTGTGGACTATGTGGTGCCTGGTAACGATGATGCGTTACGTGCCGTGCAACTTTATGTTGGTGCTGTTGCTGATGCTTGCGCTGAAGGTCGATCTTACTGGCAATCACAAAATGCAACGGGAACAGAAGCCGATGGCTACGTAGAAATTGCCGATGCCCGTCGTGCTGCTATCGTCACCAAAGTCAGCGCTACTGAAACGATCGAAATAGATCAATTACCTCCAGCTGCTGCTGAAGGTTAATGAACGACTGAACTTGAAAAAAAGGGCCTTGTGCCCTTTTTTTAAATCTTAAAATCCATTCAACTAAGAGTGAAGTGAATCAACATGACCATTACAGCAAATTTAGTGAAAGAATTACGTGAACGTACCGGTTTAGGCATGATGGAGTGCAAAAAAGCGCTGGTAGACAGTCAAGGTGATATCGAGCTAGCAATCGAAAATTTACGTAAGTCTGGCCAAGCAAAAGCCGCTAAAAAGGCGGGGCGAGTCGCTGCAGAGGGCGCTATTTTAGCGGAAATTCAGGGTGGCTATGGTGTGTTAGTGGAAGTAAATAGTGAAACAGATTTTGTCGCGCGAGATGCGAATTTCTTAACCTTCGCACAACAAGTCACGCAATTGGCAGCCACCCATAAAATCACTCAGGTTGCCGATTTGATGGGTTTGGAAATCAATGGCTCTACTTTAGAAGAACAGCGCCAAGTCTTGGTTCAAAAAATTGGTGAAAATATTCAAGTGCGCCGTATTGCTGAAGTTTCCGGTGCAGTATTGGGCAGTTATATTCACAACAGCAAAATTGGTGTGTTGGTTGCTCTGTCTGCAGGTGATGAGGCGTTAGCCAAAGACGTTGCAATGCATGTGGCCGCTTCCAATCCGTTGGTCGTGAAGCCTGAACAAATTTCACAGGACTTGTTAGAAAAAGAAAAGGAAATTTTTGCTGCACAAGCAAAAGACAGCGGTAAGCCAGACGATATTATTGCCAAAATGGTCATGGGTCGTGTGAAAAAGTTCTTAAGTGAAGTCAGTTTAATTGAGCAACCTTTTGTTAAAAATCCAGATGTCACTGTGGGCGCTTTAGTGAAACAATCTGGCGCAGAAGTGTTAAGCTTTGCTCGCTTTGAAGTAGGTGAAGGTATTGAGAAAGAAGAAGTCGATTTTGCTGCAGAAGTCATGGCGCAAGTCAAAGGTCATTAAAAAATAGCTGAGCTGCACGCTGCACCTATTGATGTGTTTGTAAATTAAGGAATGACTATGTCGCAAATTAATCAACCTAGATATCGTCGTATTTTGCTTAAATTAAGTGGTGAAGCGCTACAAGGTGACGAAGAATTTGGGATTGATCCTAAATTGTTGGACAGATTAGCGTTGGAAATTGGTCAATTGATTGGCATTGGTGTTCAAGTTGGTTTGGTCATTGGTGGTGGTAATTTATTTCGTGGTGCGGCCTTACAAAAAGCCGGTTTGAATCGTGTGGTGGGTGATCACATGGGGATGTTGGCCACGGTGATGAATGGTTTAGCGATGAGGGATAGTTTAGAGCGCGCTAATATTAAAACTCGACTCATGTCCGCAATTCCTATGAGTGGTATTGCTGAGCATTTTGATCGCCTGTCTGCCATTAGTTATTTAAACGCCGGTAATGTTGTTATTTTTGCTGCAGGAACGGGCAATCCTTTTTTTACAACGGACTCTGCTGCTTGTTTGCGTGCCATTGAAATTGATGCAGAGGTGATGTTGAAAGCTACCAAGGTGGATGGTGTTTTCAGTGATGACCCAGTGAAAAATCCAGATGCCGAAATTTTTCATCAACTCAGTTATGATCAGGTCTTAGAGAAAAAATTAGGCGTAATGGATTTGACGGCAATTTGTTTATGTCGAGAACAAAGTATGCCTATTCGAGTGTTTAATTTATTTGAGACGGGTGCGCTGTTGAATATTATGATGGGTCACGAAGCAGGCACTTTAATTACTGCGTGATGAGGAAATAATTGTGATCAATGAAATTAAGCAAGATGCTGAAAAACGCATGAAAAAAGCTATTGAAATGCTGGAGACTGCGTTGGCTCGAATTCGCACCGGACGAGCACACCCCAGTTTATTAGATACGGTCATGATCGATTATTACGGCTCACCGACACAATTAAAACAAGTGGCTAACATAGGTGTAGAAGAAGGGCGCACGTTAACGGTTTCTCCTTGGGAGCGTCATTTAATTCCAGTGATTGAGAAAGCAATTATGTCTGCCGGCTTGGGATTAAATCCTTCTACTTCGGGTGAGCTTATTCGTTTACCTTTGCCGCCTTTGACAGAGGAAACGCGACGCAATTTAACAAAGGTCGTTCGTCAAGAAGCTGAGCAAGGTCGCGTCGCGCTGCGTGGTGTACGTCGTGATGCAAATAATGATCTGAAAGAATTATTAAAAGAGAAAGCCGTTAGTGAAGATGAGGAACGTAAAGGTCAGGACGATATGCAGAAAATGACTGATAAATATGTTCAAATGGTTGAAGCACTCGCTGAGAAAAAAGAAAAGGAATTAATGGAAGTCTGATGTTACCCAAACACATTGCGATTATCATGGATGGCAATAATCGCTGGGCAAAACAGCGTGGTTTGTCTGGTGCTCAGGGGCATAAACAAGGCGCAAAAACATTAAAAGCGTGTGTTAAGGAAGTGGCGCATTTAGGCGTCCAAGTACTCACTGTATTTGCTTTTAGTAGTGAAAATTGGCAAAGGCCGCAAGCTGAAGTAAACACGCTCATGGGATTATTTTTAGATGCGCTGACCCATGAGCTACCTGAGTTACATGAGCAAGGTGTACAGTTGCGTTTTATTGGCGATTTATCTGCTTTCAGTGAAGAATTACAAACCCGAATGCAATCAGCATTGCGTCTCACCCAGAGTAATCAGCGTCTTATTTTAGTAATTGCTGTGAATTATGGTGGACGGTGGGATATTGTCCAAGCTGCACGTCTGCTCGCGGAAGAGGTTATTGCTGGACACTTGATACCAGCAGACATTCATGAAACAACTTTTCATCGTTATACAGCACTTGCAGATTTGCCAGCGCCGGATTTATGCATTCGTACCTCCGGTGAACAACGTATCAGTAATTTTTTATTGTGGCAGTTAGCTTATACCGAATTATATTTTGAATCTTGTTATTGGCCAGATTTTGATGCAGCCGCTTTGAAAAAGGCCATCGATGTATTTGGGCAAAGACAACGTAGATTTGGGGCAAAATAGCGATGTTAAAGCACAGAGTTCTAACGGCCATCGTTCTTTTACCTTTAGTACTCAGCGCAATTTTTATGCTCAGTCGAACGCATTTTGCATTGGCTTCTGGCGGCGTGATGCTGATTGCTGCTTGGGAGTGGGCGCAATTTGTCGCGCCGAAAAATTTTAAAATAAAAATCGGTTATTGGTTACTTTGTTTCGCCGGCTTCATCGGTGCTTATTTTATTCCTCAAATGATTTTGTATAGTGCGGCCGTTATCTGGTGGTTGTTAGCTTTGTTTTGGGTAATCACTTATCCCAAACAACAGCAATGGACCAAACCTTGGATATTAGGCTTGATCGGTTTCCTAGTGATGTTTCCTGCATGGCGAGGTTTGGTTGAGCTGCAATCATTACGCAATGGTTCTATTGTGGTGTTATACGTCATGTGTTTGGTTTGGGTTGCTGATACGGGGGCTTATTTTGCGGGTCGTCGTTGGGGAAGACGCAAATTAGCGCCGACAGTCAGTCCAGGAAAATCCATTGCTGGTTTAATTGGCGGATTAGTCTTAACGCTCGCTTTAGCTTTATTAGTGAGTTACGACGCAAAACTTTCTGCATTACAAGTATTTTTATTAATTCTACTGACCTTGTTCACGGCATTGGCGTCTGTATTAGGGGACTTGTTAGAAAGTATGGTGAAACGGTATCGCGGTGTAAAAGACAGCGGTACTATTTTACCCGGACATGGTGGTATTTTGGATCGTATTGATAGCCTCACTGCTGCATTACCTATTTTTGCTTTAGGTTGGTATTTAGCTTTAGCTGGGGGCGTTGCGTGAGTGTAGAAGTTGCGGGAAATCCATTACAGCGTATTGCTTTATTAGGTGCTACCGGTTCCATCGGTGACAGTACTTTAGATGTCATTCGTTTACATCCAGATCGTTATCAAGCTTGGGTGATGACCGCTCATAGTCAAGTACAAAAAGCATTTGTTCAGTGTCAGCAATTTCAGCCCACTTATTTTGTCATGGTGAATCCGCAAGCGGCGCAGGAATTATCTCAATTATTGAAATCCATTCACAGTAAAACTGAGGTTTTAAGTGGCGATAGCGCCTTGGTCGATATTGTTGCTGCCAGTGAAGTCGATATTGTGGTGTTAGGCATTGTCGGTGCCGCTGGTTTAGCGCCGGGTTTGGCTGCTGTGCGCGCCCGTAAACGGGTGTTGTTAGCTAATAAAGAAGCTTTGGTTATGGCGGGTGCTTTATTCATGGCGGAAGTGCGTCGTCACCAAACGGAATTATTACCGCTAGATAGCGAGCATAATGCTATTTTTCAGTGTTTACCTTTAAATTGTCAAACAGTATGGCAAACGCCTAATTTAATTGAGCAGGGTTTATCTCGCATTATTTTGACCGCTTCTGGTGGGCCATTTTTAAAAACATCGGCTGCAGAATTAAGTCATATCACACCAGAACAAGCCTGTGCTCATCCCAATTGGCAAATGGGTAAAAAGATTTCAGTAGATTCTGCAACTTTAATGAATAAAGGTTTAGAATTTATCGAAGCCTGTTATTTATTTGATATACCACCCAGCGCTGTGGAGGTATTAATTCATCCACAAAGTATTGTGCATTCTATGGTGGAATGGCGAGATGGGAGTGTGCTTGCGCAACTAAGTCAGCCGGATATGAAAATTCCGATTGCCTATGGATTGGCTTGGCCAGCACGCATAAAAACTCAAGTACCGCAATTGGATTGGCGTCAAATTACCCAGTTAGAATTTTGTTTGCCAGATACTCAGCGATTTCCTTGTCTACAGTTAGCGATTGATGCAATGAAGACTGGCGGTAGTGCACCCGTGGTGTTAAATGCGGCTAATGAAGTAGCTGTTGCCCATTTTTTAGCGGGTAAAATTGCTTTTATTGAAATTGCAAAAGTCATTATTAAAACACTAGAGAAAATGCCATCGGTGCCTTTAAGTGATTTGGCTGCAGTATGGGACATTGATCAAGAATCACGGGCGTTGACTAGCGAATTTATTTGTTCGTAGGAAACTGGATATGCAATTTCTCACCACTGTATTCGCTTTTATCTTAGCCTTAGGTTTATTAGTGACGGTTCATGAATTGGGTCATTTTTGCATGGCACGTTATGTGGGTGTGCGAGTACTGCGTTTTTCCATTGGATTTGGGCCACCGTTATTTCGATGGACTGATCGACGAGGGACTGAATTTTGGTTGTCTGGTATTCCATTAGGTGGTTACGTCAAAATGTTGGATCGACGTGAAGGGCCGATACCCGATGAATTATTAACGCAAGAATTTACTCAAAAAACAGTGAAGCAGCGCATGGCTGTATTTGCTGCTGGGCCGCTCGTTAATTTATTATTTGCCACACTGATTTATTGGGGTGTGATGATGAACGGCATCACCCAAATTGCACCCATTATCGGTGAAATTAAACCCACCAGTCCATTAGCCTCTCAGGGTATACAATCAGGTTGGGAATTAGCTCAAGTAGATGGGCAATTAACCAGTGATTGGGAAGCTGTTACTTTTGCGCTAGTAAAACATATGGGTGAAGCAGGTCAATTGATCTTAGATTTTAAAGCGCCTGGTACTGCGCATCTAGAACAGCGTCGTGTTGCATTATCTGAAAACTGGATGGATAACACTGCTCAAGAACAAGATCCATTACAGTCCTTAGGTTTGATTCCTTGGCAGCCATTTATTGCGCCAGTGATTGCTCGGGTGTTAGATCATTCGGTAGCACAAAAAAGTGGCCTACAAGCGAAAGACCGCATTATTTCTTTAGCTGGGCACTCGATTGTTTCTTGGTTGGATTGTTTAACGATAATTCAACAGTCAGCAGGTCAGCCTTTACGTGTCGTATTGCAACGTGGACAGCAAATAATCACTATGATGGTGACGCCTGAAATCATGATTGAGAAAGGAAAAAAAATAGGTCGTTTGGGTGTATTACCAGAGATGCCGGTGATTCCTGATGAATACGTGCGTCATATCCATTATGGTGTTTGGCAAGCAGCTGCAGCTGCGGTACAAAAAACGCTGTCTTTTAGTGCGATTACCTTAGTGACGATTGGAAAAATGTTGGTAGGGCAAGTGTCATTTGATAACCTCAGCGGGCCTATCACCATTGCAAAAATTGCCGGAGATCGCGCGAGTTATGGTGTTGAGCCTTTTCTGAGTTTTCTAGCCTATTTAAGCATTAGTTTAGGTATTCTTAATTTATTACCAATACCTGTTTTAGATGGTGGACATTTATTATATGCAAGCATTGAATGGTTGCGTGGAAAGCCCTTGTCTGATCGCCTACAGCAATGGGGTTTAAATATAGGTGTCAGTCTTATTGTTATGTTAATGCTTATGGCATTTTATAACGATCTAGTGCGAGTGTTATCGTAGTTTTAAGACAATGTGGAAAAATGCACATGAAATATGGGTTGATCGGTTTAATGATGTTGTTAGTTTCTGTCGGTGTCGGTGCGACAGAATCTTTCATTGTCACAGATATTACGGTGGAAGGTTTACAAAGAATTCCTGCCAGTGTGGTTTATAAAGCTTTGCCTATTAATGTGGGAGATGAGGCTAATGATGCCGTGATCACTCGTTCTATTAAAGCTTTATTTGCGCTCGGTGATTTTGATGATGTGAAATTGACTCGTCAGAATCAAGCTTTAGTGGTCACTGTTTCTGAGCGACCTTCTGTCAGTGAAATAAAAATAGAGGGCAATAAATCCATTCCTACCGATAGTTTATTAAAAGGGCTAGCGGAAGCGGGTTTGGAAAAAGGCGGCGTATTTCAACGGGCAACCTTGGATCGTATGCAATATGAATTAGAACGGCAATACGTAGCGCAAGGGCGATATGGTGCTCATGTGGAAACGCAAGTGAAACCTTTACCGCGGAATCGAGTTTCTATTCAGGTACATATCTATGAAGGTGATATAGCGACCATTCAACATATCAGCATTATTGGTAATCAAACTTTTGATCAAGCCACTTTACTGAGTTTGCTACAGCTGCGTGAAAAAGCTTTGTGGAGTTTTTTTAAAGGCAGTGACCGTTATGCGCGAGAAAAATTAGCAGGCGATCTAGAAACGCTGCGATCTTATTACATGGATCGTGGTTACGTTAATTTTACCATTAATTCTACCCAGGTTAGCGTGAGCCCCGATAAATCTGCTGTATATATCACGATTAATATTTCCGAAGGCGAGCTTTTTAAAGTGGATCAGGTTTCTTTGGCAGGCGATTTGCCTATTGATGAAAGCCTTTTGCAAAAACTTTTATTGGTTAAAAAGGATCAAGTTTTTTCACGGCAATTAGTGACTTTGAGTGAAGATTTAATGACAAAAAAGTTATCTAATGAAGGCTATTTATTTTCTCAAGTAAAAGGTATACCCGATGTTGATGTTGCTCATCATCGAGTTAATTTAGTGTTTTTTATTAATCCAGAAAAACGTGTCTACGTGAAACGCATACAATTTTCTGGTAACGAGAAAACAAAAGAGGAAGTTTTAAGAAGGGAGATGCGGCAATTAGAAAGCAGTTGGGCATCGGGTGAAAAAATTGATCAATCTAAAATTCGATTAGAGCGATTGGGGTTTTTTAAAAACGTTTCGGTAGATACTCAGCGTGTACCTGGCACCGATGATCAAGTGGATTTAAATATTGCGGTGGAAGAGCAACCCTCAGGTTCTATCGGTGCGAGTATTGGTTATCAAGCAGGTACTGGTTTTGTCTTTGGCGCCAATGTAAGTCAAAATAATTTTCTGGGTTCTGGTAACCAAGTCTCTTTTGATTTACAGCGTACCGCTTATCGGGATCGATATACCTTTTCTTATGTGGATCCTTATTTTACACCGGATGGTATTAGTCGTGGTTTCAATCTGTACTATACCCGCACAGATTATGCGAACATTGATATTTCCAGTTATCGCGCTGATGCTATTGGCGCAGGATTAACTTTTGGTTATCCACTGGGTGAGAATTCTCGATTAAATTTTGGGTTTGGTGTTGATGAAACCAGTATTTTTTCTGGTATGAACTCAGCGCCAGAAGTACAAAATTTTATTGGTTATGATGCCGGTATTGCGGGAACTCAATCAAAAGTATTCGATACGCTGAGCTTGAACGGTTCTTGGGTAAAAAGCACTTTGAATCAAGGCTTATTACCTAATCGTGGGGCGCTCAGTCGTCTCAGCTTGGAGGTCTCTGCACCTATTAGTAATTTGTCTTACTACAAAATTGATTATCAAGGTGAACGATATTTCCCTCTGTGGGATCCTTGGGTGTTACGTACTCGCACTGAGTTAGGTTATGGTAATGGTTATGGCAGTACAGATCGATTGCCTTTCTTTAAACATTTTTATTCCGGTGGTATTGGTTCCGTGCGTGGTTATGATGCTCGTAGTTTAGGGCCAAAGGACTCGTTAGGTGTTGATCCATTTGGTGGTAATTTATTAACGGAAGGCAGTGTGGAATTAATTTTCCCCGCACCCTTTGTCAAAGATCAGCGTTCTATTCGAACTTTATTATTCCTAGACGGTGGCAATGTATTTGATACCGTGCGCAAAGATGCGCAAAGTTTAGATGCTCATTTAAGTGCGTTGCGTTATTCCGTGGGTTTGAGTTTTTCTTGGATTACTGCGATTGGACCACTGACCTTTACTTTCTCAAGACCGATTAATGAAGAGACTACTGACCGTCCAAAATCCTTCGATTTTTCTTTGGGGCAAATTTTTTAAGGAGCATATAGGATGAAAAAATTATTGATATTAATCAGCGTTTGTATTGGATTTTCTGGCGTCGTTCATGCGGGTGATTTGAAAATTGGTGTCATGGATCAAATTGAAGCTTTAACGCAATCCAGTCAAGCAAAAGCGATGATTGGTGAGATGAAAAAAAGTACCGCAGCAGATGAGCAAAAACTCAAAGCGTTAGAAGGTGTTTTGCAAAAACTCAGTAAACAATTAGAAACCGATGGTGCAGTCATGAGTGCTGCACAGAAGCAAAAAACATTAAAAGAGTTAGACAATAAAAAAGCGGATTATAGTTTTTTGCGGCAAAAATTGCAGAATCGTTATCAAGATGGCCAGCAAAATATCTTAACCACTTTGGCGCCTAAATTTAAAAAAGCCGTCGAGCAAGTGATTAAACAAGGGCATTATGATTTAGTGATTCAACGACAAGCTTTAATTTATTCAGCTGATGGGATGGATATTACCGCTGCAATTACTGCGGCCATGAATGCTATGAAATAATTGATTGAAATTAAACATATGAAGCTCACTGAAATTGCCCAGTTGGTTGAAGGTCGTTTGATGAATCTGCTCGTTTCGCAGACGCCTGCTGTTGAAATCACCGGGTTGGCCAGTTTGGCCACCGCACAATCTCATGAGTTAAGTTTTTTAGCTAATCGAAAATATTTTCATCAATTAGCTCAGACGCAAGCAGCCGCGGTATTAATCAGTGACAAGATGGTTGCTCATTGTTCTGTGCCAGCAATTATTGTTGCGGACCCTTATTTGGCGTATGCAAAAATTTCTCATTATTTCGATCATGCGCCTCAGCCTGTTCGAGATATTCATGTTTCAGCCGTTATTGCTGAAGATGTCCAGTTGGGTATGGATGTCAGCATTGGAGCTCATGTTGTAATTGAATCTGGTTGTATTTTAGCTGACCGTGTGGTGATTGGTGCTAATAGTGTGATTGGCGCGGGTTGTCGTATTGGACAAGACAGTCATCTATATCCCAATGTCACTTTGTATCATCAAGTGAAACTGGGTGAGCGTGTCATTATTCACAGCGGCAGTGTTGTGGGTTCCGATGGATTTGGTTTTGCAAAATCGAAACAAGGTTGGCAAAAAATTGCTCAGTTGGGTCATGTCATTATCGGCAATGATGTGGAAATTGGTGCGTGTACCAGTATTGATCGGGGTGCTTTAGAAAATACTGAAATTGCTGATCATGTCATTATCGATAATCAGGTGCAAATTGCGCACAATGTGAAAATTGGCCGAGCAACAGCCATTGCGGGTTGCGTCGGTATTGCAGGGAGTACTCATATTGGTCGTGATTGTACTTTGGCGGGTGCTGCTGGTTTAGCAGGGCATTTACGTATTACCGATGGTGTGCATCTTTCAATGCAAGCGCAAGTGACGCAATCGATTCATGAATCGGGTTCTTATGCTTCAGGGACTGGATTATTGCCAACAACCCTCTGGCGTAAAAGTGTTGCGCGTTGGCGACATTTTGATGAGTGGGTGCGGCGTGTTCGTGTTGTTACGCGACCGAGTGAATAAGTGGTGTCCCGGAGACGATTTGAACGTCCGACCTGCCCCTTAGGAGGGGGCTGTTCTATCCAGCTGAACTACCGGGACATGCGGGCTATAGCCATGCAGTGTACTCTATTTTAAGATTTGTACTACATAAGATAAGGTGAGGCCGTCTATGAAAAATAATCAAAGGGACAATGATCAGCGTTGGATAAAACAAGGGCTGCGCTTTAGCTTTAAATGGTGCGTCTTAGTCATTCCCTTGTTATCTGCCTGTGCACCAATCTTGTTAGCGGGTGGTGCAGCAACGGGTTATTATATTGGAAAAGACCAACGTAGTTTTCAGCAAATTGCATCCGATGCAACCATTACTGCCAGTATTAATGCTAAATATATTAAAGATTCCGCAGTAAGCGCAATTAATATTAATGTGGATACCCGAGATGGGATTGTCACTTTATACGGTAGTGTTCCCACGGATGTGGTGGAAGAGCGTGCGGTTAAATTAGCTTCTGAGGTAGAGGGTGTGAAAAAAATTATTTCAAAGATCACGGTTGTGGGTAAATAATTCCTTCATGTCTAATCCAACTCTGGGTATTAAAACAAAAACTTTATGGGCCATTGGATTTGTGGCTTATTTCATTTTTTTGTTATTGATGATGCCAGCGACTTGGATGATCCATCGAATACCTTCATTGAGTCAGCATATGAGCGCTGTTGCAGGAAATCTATTTGAAGGGCAAGCGCAATTACGTGTTCAAGGTCGATGGGCTGATTTATGGGATCACACTCAAATCAGTTGGCAGTTTCGGCCGTTCTATTTGCTCACCGGTGGTTTAGGGTTTCAGCTGCATTTAAAAAATACTGCACTAGATACTCAGGGCGTTGCTATTTTAGGGATACGT
>JAHFSE010000003.1 GCA_023265895.1 Gammaproteobacteria bacterium | reverse complement strand
TTTCGCCGCTTCTACCTGTTGTTGTGCCGCTTGTGCTTGCGCTTGCGTCGCCTGCATTGTCATTTGCGCTTGCGCCATCATTGATTCAGCCTGCTGCGCTTTTTGGCGCGCTTGATTCAATTCGTCTTGGGCAGCACTGGCTTGTAGTTCGGCTTGTTTTGCTCGATCGTTTGCATCTTTAATTTGCTGCTCATATTTAGCTTTTTCATCTTGAGCAAGCGCCGCATTTTGGCTTATATCCGCCAGCGCTTTTTTCTGCATCTCAGCTTCGGCAATGGCTGCTTGAGATTTTTGTTCTGCGTCCTTTGCTTCCTGTTGCGCGGTGGTTAAAGCTGCTTGCGCAAGACTTAACTGCGATTTAGCCAACTGCGACTGTTGTTCTGCCTGAATCGCGCGAGCTTCAGCCGCTGCGCGGTTTGTTTCTGCCATTTGAAAGCGCTGTTGACCCGCCAAAAATTGCAAATGGGCTATTTCAGTCTGCTTATATGCATTGTCCGCTTGTGATCGAGCCTTTTTAGCCTCTTGCCACTGGGTATACCCAAAATAGCCGGTGCCAATAGTGCTAACCGTCATGACTACTGCGATTACTTTGGAAATTTGCGTGGCTGGGCGTGAGGTAGGTTGTTCGGCCATTGTTTGAAACTCCTGGGGCATCCGTTCTTTTATAAAGTCTAGACGTATCAGAAAAAAATGACGCCCTTCCGTAAGGGAGCCGTGATAATGTTCTGAAGGAACCCCATCGCCATTCCTTTTCGTCCATGATGCAAACCAGTAGCGTTCGCTTGCTAGCGGATAGTTCGGGTATCCGTATTTGCTTTGTTGTTGCTTCGATGAAATGCATTTGTAGCAAATGCTGCAAAATTGAGATGCAAAAGAAAGCGGAAAATTAATTCTCTGCCATAAAAAAATTAAAATTTCATGCCCAGTACTTTCTCGTTAAACTGTTTGCTATTTCGAAATAGACGCCTCAAGATCCGTTGAAAATGTTATATTACTGTCAATCTATTTATAGATGAAGTAGTCCCGCCAGAGATGATGTTACAGTTGAAGGCATCCTCTATATTATTTTTTGCTTTCCTCTACTGATATTTTGTATTCTCTACTTAAGGCAGGCGAACGCAATTTCGGAGATCGCTGCTTAATTGTTAAGCCTGATGTAGCGATGAGTTAAAGGGCGGAAGTGGTTCATTTTTGAGCTGCGTCAAGTGTTCATATTGCCTGGGGTGTTCAGCGTCAACATCGGGTTATGACGGGGCGGGTCCAGGGCGGTGCGTTATTTAGGCGCTACATATTAATGGTGTAGTTCAGTAGTAAGGCATGTGCATGGTGGGCTGTATTGTTTTGGATGTCGTTTGTTAAAACAATTGGCTGCTTCAACTCGTTGATTTTGCATGGGGCAGGGTTATGGGTTTAGGTTCGTGCACGATCTGAGTGACAAACTTTTTTGCCATTGCGACAGGAACAGCAAAGGGCTTTAAAACCTCTTGTGTTAATTGGGTTGTTTGTTATAACTAAATGCTAGCTGGCAAATTAATGCGCAAAAAATAACTTGGCTGTTACTACAGCTAGATTTACAGTAACCATGAATTAGCGGGTATTATTCTAACGCCATGCTTTTGATGGACTTCAATGAGTGGAACTCTTTTTTATAGGGCAGGAGAAATAAATGGCAGTCTTCATTTACAATGAATTTGAGCATCCTGCTGGGTTTGTTGGTATTCGTGTGGCCCGCCGTGTCGGTGATAAATTCAGACAAAAATACTTTGCCTTTTCCAAGCTGGTGAAAGGAAGAAACGGCGAAGTTTCGCCAAAACAATTGAAAACGCTAGAAGCAGAAGCGCGTGCGTTAGATGAAGAATGGCGGCTGGAAAACGAAAAATTTAAGCGCCAATTATTATTGAGTCGACCAAATGCGAACACGCGCAAAGAGCATGCGTTACCTGTAACCGGCATCACCGCTAATATCAAAATTGAAAAGAAAAATGGAAAACCATTATTTTACCCCTGTTTTTTTGTTAAAAAACCCGGGGAAGGGCAAGCATCCATTGGTTTTCGAGTATCAAAGTATGGTTACGAAGGGGCATGGCAAGGTGCGGTGGATTGCTTTAGCGACATCCACTCGCTTACAACGAAACAAAAGAAAGAGCTTTTAAGCAAGCTACCGGACCCAAAACAGTTCTTAGACGTCGCGAAAGCAAAGCGAAAATTCGGCTACAACATCAGCCCCAAAGATCTTCGGAAAGTGGGTCTTCCAGTCTAAAAAGCATGCTGCCTGCTAATCGAAATTGCGATTAGCAGGATACTGTCTCAACGCTATACCAGATGTAGCACGCAGATTTGAATTTGTTTCAAAGTATGTAAATGGTATAAAACTTATCAGTTCTTAGGTTACGCTTTCTATAGGAATAACAAATACAATGCGTTAGTGTGGGGTATGTATTATGAAACATCAGTTGCCCAACCGATTAAGTGTGCGTGCTAAAGTGCTCAATTTTGTATTAAGAGCCTCTGTCAAGCCGCTTGTTTTTTTCGGTAAATCGTCCCCCATTACAATGCGAATTTTTAAAGTATTGTATGCAAACGCCTGCCATCAACTTCGAATCAGTAAAATTCCCGATCATGTCCGCACTCGTTCTGTAATTGTTAATAATTGCGGTGCTGAGTGGCTTACCACAGACAACAACGATTTCAGTTCAGAAAAAGTTTTTTATTATTTACACGGCGGCGGTTATTTTTTCAGTTCAGCGCAATTACATCGCTCGGTTACGTGGCGTTTGGCGCATTATTCAAAACGGCCTGTATTCGCAATTAATTACCGAGATGCGCCAGATCACCATCTCGCGCATTGTTTAGAAGATGCGTTGGCGGGTTATGATCATTTGTTAAACAAAGGATATAAGCCTGAAAATATTATGGTGGGCGGTGATTCTGCAGGCGGCCATCTTACTCTCGTCATGTTGCAACAAATTCGAGAAACCGGTCGACCAATGCCATCAGCGGCATTATTGATATCACCGCTAACGGATATTTCCTGTGAATCAGAATCGCTTCAACATAATAATTTACGCGATCCTTTTTTCTGGGGGCACGCAATTCGGTCGTTAACAAATTTTTTACGTCGGGGTGTTGATCCAAAAGACCCATTAATGTCGCCTGTATATGGCAACTTTAAAGATCTTCCACCGATGATGTTTATAGTAAGTGCCGCTGAGGTGCTACGTGATGACGGTCGACGCGCTGCGCGTGAGGCCGCTGCGGCTGGAGTACCTATTTGTTATGAAGAATGGCGAGCGATGCCACATGTGTTTCCATTTTTCGCGAACTGGCTTCCTGAAGGAAAACGTGCTTATAAACACATCGCAGCATTTATTAATGCGGTAGAAAATAAAGAAGTTAAAAGTTATGTGCTAGCGCATAGCGAAGACGCCGTTGTATATCAAAAAGCCGAATTAAAAGTCGAAGTTTAAAGCGGCTTTCTACCCCATACTTGGGTCATCACAAAACTGATCATAACGGTTTCTGGATGATCCAAGTGTCGACTATATTCCTCAATCGTGTGTTCAAATTCGTCTTCTTTCATTAAGCCGGACGCAATTAAGCGCGGTTTTAAACTATTTGCCAAATAGATGGGCCAACGCATATAAGGATGGCAATTATAAAGCGGCAATACTGCTGCGCGAATATTTACATCGTGCAGACCGATTCGCTTTAGTAGCCCAAAGGTTCTGGTTCCCGCATTAAAATCACCGCCGGTATCCGAATAGAGTTGAGTAATTGCGGATTTTAATCTTTTCCAATCCGCGCTGGGTGGAAAACAGCTCCAACAGCTTGCATCCGGTTCTTGCAAGGCAATATAGCCGCCCGGTTTGGTTAGTCTCATCATTTCTTCGAGTAATTGATCAGCTTGACCGGTTTCGGCAAGCATAAATCTTGAGTGGCAATAATCTGCGCTTCGATCCGGTAATTCAGTGTGCGTAGGGTCTGCCAACCTAACCGCTACATTCTGAAAGTGTTCGTGCGCAATAAAACCTTTTGCGGCCTCGACCAATTCTTTCGATTGATTCACGGCAATTACTGATCCGGTTTGACCAACGCGTCTGCTGAGCGGTCCAATCAAACCTTGCGGACCACAGCCTAGGTCAATGCAATGCCAACCAGCACCGACCCCAATGTGATAGAGCATCACTTCAGATTCTGCTTCCCATACTTTTGCATGCAGCGTCAATGCATCAATATCTGAACTTTGCGGAGCCATGACTACAACCTGACATACTTGCGCAGGGAAAAGCCCCTACCCATTAAAGGTAGTTCAAAGAAAGAAATATCGCTCAACCTGAAAATTCAGGACAAGAACACGGAAAAAGGAAAAAATGATTAATAAACACTGAGATGCAGATCAAAATTTCAGTAAATTATCTATAATAATTCTATTACCCAGTTATTATTAAAATTTCTAGGTAGCGTTTTCAAATAGGCTTTCTATAATTCACCCAATCGCGATAGGGGATGCTGCTCCTAAGCGAACTTTAAACGGGAAGTGGACTGTCGAAAGTTGAATAAACCGCTCTTTCAACCCCAATTGAGCCGGTTGCATAAAGGTAGTAATTGCATGATTCATGATTTTGCCCAGCTTCATAGTCGACATACAGAGCCAACCTCTAAAGCATTGAAAATTAAATCTGTGCTGGTGATCGCTGGCCTGCTGTTTGTGGCTGTAGGGGCAAAGCATCTCGTTGACCGTGGTGAAGTGCAAATGACACCCGCTGCACCACAATCCGAAATGG
>JAHFSE010000146.1 GCA_023265895.1 Gammaproteobacteria bacterium | reverse complement strand
TGATGATCACGCATTATTAATAGAGCCTTGCTCCATAGCAACAGCGAAACAACGGCTCAAACAAGCTGACATTTCTATTAGAGATTCTGAAAAATAATTTATGACCATTCATACCCACGCATTGACTTTGTTAGATCATCAGTTAACTGAATTACCCAAAAAAATACAATTTTGCAAAAACTGTGTTGTATCTAATCAAAGACCTAGAACTACATTTAACGAACAAGGTATTTGTTCTGCCTGCCAATGGGCCTATGAAAAAGATTATCTGATCGATTGGCAATCTCGCCATCAGGAATTAACTGAATTATGCGATCGTCATCGCAGCAATGATGGCTCTTTTGATGTGATTATTCCCAACAGCGGTGGAAAAGACAGTGGTTATGTCGCGCATCAATTAAAAATTCATTATGGTATGCACCCATTATGCGTCACTTGGGCGCCCTTTGAATACACCGATATTGGCTGGAAAAATTTTCAGGCCTTTATTCAAGCTGGATTTACTAACCTATCCTGTTATCCAGACGCAACCTTACATAGAAAATTAAGTCGGCTAGCTTTCATACTGAAAGGCGATGCCTGGGAACCCTTTGCCTATGGTCAAAAAGCTTGGGCTTTTCATATGGCAGAAAAATTTAATATTCAATTAATCATGTATGGAGAAAATGGTGAACTTGAATATGGCGGCTCAGAAAAATATAAATATTTACCACAAGAAAGTCCAGAAGAATGGGAAAAAGCTTACTATAAAGGTGCATCCGTCGACGCATTAATTACACAAGGCATTGATTTAGGAATTTTTACGGATACTATCTGGCAAGAACCTAGTTTAAAATTTTATAAAGCACCCGATCCACAAAAAATTATTGAACAAAAATTAAGTATGCATTGGTTTTCCTATTATAAAAAATGGACCCCACAAGAAAATTTTTATTATGCAGCTAAACATACCGGTTTTCGCACCAATCCAGAAGGCCGCTCGGAAGGTACTTATACTAAATATGCCAGTCTAGATGACAAAGCAGATGGGTTTCATTGGTATCTCAGTTATATGAAATTTGGTATGGGGCGTTGCTCGAGAGATGCACAAACAGATATCCGTCGTCATCATATCACTCGCGAAGAAGGCATTCGCTTAGTAAAAAAATACGATGGTGAATTTCCCGCACGCTATTTTCAATGGTTTTTAAACTATCTTGAAATTGACGCAGATTTTTTTTGGCAAGTGATGGATATCTATCGAACACGGTCCTCTGTATGGGAACAACAACAGGGTCAGTGGATCATGACCCAAACGGTTACATAATATGTCGGTTTATATTATTGCAGAATTAGGTGTTAATCATAATGGTTCGCTAGAATTAGCGCTTGAACTCATCGATGCAGCAGCCCAAGCGGGTGCCAATGCAGTAAAAGTACAAACCTTTATTGCAGATCAATTAGCAAGTACATCGGCTCCTAAAGCAGACTATCAATTAAAAACAACTTCACCCCATGAATCGCAACATACACTATTAAAAAGTTTAGAGTTAAAATATAACTTTCATCCAATATTAAAAGCAGCCGCAGAAGCTAAAAAACTAGATTTTTTCTCCTCTCCTTTTGATCTAGATAGCATTGAATTTTTATATAGCCTACAACTACCCTACTTAAAAATTCCATCGGGTGAACTAACAAATGCGCCTTATTTATTAGCAGCGGCTCGTACTAAAATACCTTTAATTATATCTACCGGTATGGCAACGCTAGAAGAAATCCGCCAAGCTTTAGCAGTCATTCACTATGGCTTGCAATATTCCTCAGGTTGGCCAGCCAATAACTGGATTTCACGTTGGCATCCTAAAACCATGGGTGTTAGCAATAAAATTACTTTATTGCATTGCACAACCGAATATCCTGCCCCACTTGCGCATTTAAATTTAAAAGCTATTTCACTTTTACAAACAACCTTTGATTTACCAGTAGGTTATTCAGATCACACATCCGATTTAATTGCACCGGTGATTGCTGTTACCTTAGGTGCAACTATGATTGAAAAACACTTAACATTAGATCGCTCATTAGCAGGCCCAGATCATGCGGCATCACTCAACCCAAAACAATTCAATAGAATGGTTCACCACATTCGTCAAACACAACAAGCACTCGGCTTAAAGGAAAAAAAACCTTCGGATAACGAAAAAAAGAATGCAAAACTTGTAAGAAAAAGCTTGGTGGCAGCAAAAAATATTCACATCGGTGAAATATTTAGTCCAGAAAATATAACCATTAAACGACCAGGCTTTGGCATTTCACCCATGCATTATTGGCATTACTTAGGCCGTTCGGCAGATCGTGATTACATAGAAGGAGAATTAATTATGAAATTTTCTTCTCAAGCACCCTCATAAAAAATCTTATCTAATCGTTTGGGTAAAATGCCCTCTTTTAATTGTTTTAATATTTTTTCAGCTGTTTTTCCTTTACCAAAAGGCAACTGAACGGGTAGATTTTGATGACTCAATGACAAAGTCAATCCTTGATTTATAGCAGCAATAATAGATTCTCGAGAAAAAATCGTTTGAATAACAGAATCCGGTATAAAACGCCCTCTTTGTCGATCACCAATATTGACGCTTATTTTATTTAATAAAGGCACTTCCATCACACCGCTAGAAGAATTACCTATGATTACGTCAACTTGCTGAACACAACTTAAATAACCAAGATGACCTAAAGAATGAAACAACCAAGCATTTTTTCTAGCCTTAACATATACAGAAATTTTTTGTTGAATTTTAGCATATCCAGAATCAGCATTACTTTGAGTAAAAATCAAACCTACTTGAGGGAAATAATCTAATGCTGATAAAACAGAATCGATTTGAGCATCTAATTTTTCTAAATGACAGGTCTCAGAATGCAGTGTAATTAAAAAATTAATAGGTTGCCAATTTATTCTCAAGAGTAGACTCAGCTGTTCACGGTCTAAAAAATTTGTTTCCAAAACAGAATCAACAGATAAAGCACCTACATTAAATATGCGATCTGGGGCCTCTCCCATACACTGTAATCGTTTGCCATATTGTTCAGCACAAACAAAATGCCAATAGGACATTTTGCTAATACTATGGCGAATGGCATCATCTATCACCGCTTGCGTCAGCTCACCCCCATGAATATGCGCCACAGGAATTTGATAAATTAAGGCCGCCTGTACAGATGCCAATAATTCATAACGATCTCCCAACACTAATAAAATATCTATTGATACTTGAGAAAAAATATCGGCAAAGGCTAAACAACCCATACCGATTGCCCGAACTATATCTTTAGCTTGATCGCCCTCAATCGCCAAATCAATCATTTGTTCGATAGGAATGTGATCTTGCTCTATTTCTTCAATGGTATAACCATGCTGACGAGAAAGATGGCTACCAGTCACAAATAATTTCAAGGTCAAATGAGCATCTTGATGAATCAACCGAATTAATTTTGCCAATAAACCATAATCGGCTCGACTTCCGGTAACAACACCAATGGTTCTATAATCATTACTAGTCATGAAAATCAACGCTATTAAATATGATAGAGATCTTCTTTATATCTATGACGATTTTGTGGAATTGAAAACCACTCAATGGTTCTTTGTAAGCCCTGCTGCAAGCCATTCAACCCCGTGGCAGCGGGTTTCCAATGTGCTAATTGATCAGCTTTTTGTATATCAGCGCATAAACGCTTCACTTCACTGGTGTCTGGGCGTAATCGTTGTTGGTCGGTCACAACTTCAATAGAGGTGTCACATAATTTTGCAATGAGATGGACTAAATCTTGAATTGAAATTTCAAAACCACTACCAATATTAATCACTGTACCAATACATAAATCTGATAATGCAACCGCCAAAAATCCATTAATAGTATCTTGAATATAATTAAAATCTCTTGTTGGTGTTAAAGCACCCAACTTTATTATTTTATTTCCTGAAAGTATTTGAGTAATCACCGTAGGAATAATTGCTCGCGCAGATTGACGCGGACCGTAGGTGTTAAAAGGTCTAACAATCGCGACCGGCAAAGCAAAAGAACGCACAAATGCTAAAGCCATTTGATCTGCACCTATTTTTGATGCCGCATAGGGTGATTGTGCGTTTAATGCATGAGTCTCAGCAATGGGTATACTTTGCGCTGAACCATAGACTTCACTAGTCGAAGTATGAATGACTTTTTCACAATGATATTCATGAGCAAGCTGTAAAATATTCAGCGTTCCCTTTAAGTTCACATCAATATAAGATTCTGGCGCATGATACGAATAGGGAATTGCAATTAATGCGGCTAAATGAAAAATCCACTGACATCCCTGAACAGCAGAACGCAATGAATCTCGATCCCTCACATCACCTAAAAAAACCTTGATATTAGATAATTGATCGGAGGATAAAGTATCTAACCATCCCCAATGATTCGACGCATTATACTGCACCAAAGCGCGCACCTGGGCACCAGCAGTAAGTAATTGCTCACAAAGATGGGAGCCAATAAAACCATCGGCACCAGTGACTAAAATAATTTTTCCTCTCAAATCTTGCATTATCACTATCCCAGAATATTTTTTTGAACTTTCGCTTGTTCTTCAATGGTTAAAGCCAGAGAAATTACTTTCATCGATTCCGTTAGATTGACTGTAACTGAATTTTTCTGTAATACCGCTTGAATAAAATTTTCAATGGCATTTTTTTGACTTGTTCTTATATTAAAATCATTGGCTTCATGAGCTAAAGAAATCATACCATCTGATGTGGTTAATTGCGCTAATTGCGCTGTTA
>JAHFSE010000145.1 GCA_023265895.1 Gammaproteobacteria bacterium | reverse complement strand
TTAATGCATAACGATTCACGTCTATCGGACGTGATAAAATGGTGCTCGACATATCGGCTATTAGTAGGCGTTCACCCACTTCTGGTGTTTGCAAAAATTCTAAACCACCAATGGTTTCATTTGAGACGTGATGCACATAAGCAGCATCGTCACTGAAATTCCATTGTTGCGGCAAATCAAAATAATTTTGTTCCGCACTAGACGCGGCAATATTCACTTTCGTATATTTTTTTGCCTCTTGAATGGCTTTTTTTGACCAAATTCCAGTATCGATATAATCTGCGCAGGTATGTTTACCTAGCAGATTCATGACTAAAGCAGAAAACTGCACACTGGCACCGCCCTGCATAAACAAGACTTGATAATGATTAGGAATCGCTAATAAATCCCGTAAATCTTGTTCAGCGCGTTGCGCCACTTCAATAAAAATCTCTCCACGATGACTCATTTCCATGACAGAAATGCCATGACCTTGGTAGTTTAATAATTCTTGCTGCGCTTGTAGTAAGACTGGCTCAGGCAATGCTGCAGGACCAGCGCAAAAATTATAGGCTCTGTTCATAAGTTAGTTTTTCCTGCATTTTAGGCCCCCTGGCTAAGGGGCTGTCTGCACAGCAGACGGGGGTCTTGAATTTTTAACCCCCCGTCAGGCTACGCTGACACCTCCCCCTTATTCAGGGGGGCTTATACTACCTTCATTATCTTCCACGCTTTCTTCCGCTTCACCTTCTATCTCATCCATTTGCTCCAAACCAACCAAATGTTCATTATCGGCTAATTTAATTAAAGTCACGCCTTGAGTATTACGACTCACCACAGAAATTTCAGCCACGCGAGTTCTCACCATGGTACCCTGATCACTGATTAATAATATTTCATCGGTTTCTGTTACTTGCGCTGCGCCTACGAGCAAGCCATTACGTCCCTTGGTAATCATAGCAATGACGCCTTGACCACCGCGACCTTGGAGAGAAAATTCGCTGATAGGCGTACGCTTACCAAAACCATTAGCACTCGCCGTTAATAATTGACCGTTAGGTTGCTCAATAATTAAAGCAATAATTTTATGAGTTTTACCTAAACGCATCCCACGCACACCTCGAGCCGTGCGGCCCATAGGTCGGACATCGGATTCTTTAAAGCGAATACCTTTACCCTCATTAGAAACCAACATAATATTTTGTGTGCCCGTGGTAATCGCTGCACCGATCAATTGATCACCTTCATCTAAATCTAAAGCAATTAATCCTACGCTACGTGGGCGAGAGAAATGCTCGATATCTACTTTTTTTATTGTGCCTTGTTGAGTCACCATAAAAATATAACGACCTACTGACGCATCACCTTCTGCTTGTGCGCGAAGCGGTAAAATCGTAGTAATTTTTTCGCCTTCATCCAACGGTAAAATATTCACCATTGGTTTACCACGTGACGTACGACTGGCTTGGGGTAATTCAAATACCCGCAACCAATAAACTTTACCGCGCGTTGTGAAACATAAAATAGTATCGTGGCTACTGGTCACCAATAAATGTTCGACATAGTCTTCTTCTTTTACCGCTGTGGCTGCTTTACCTTTACCACCGCGTTTTTGCGCTTTATACATTATGACCGGCTGAATTTTCGCATAACCACTATGAGAGATTGTCATCACTACTTGTTCTTCAGGAATTAAATCTTCCATCGATAAATCACGACGACTGTCAACAATTTCCGTGCGACGTTCATCACCGTAATCATTGCGAATCGCAGCAAGCTCTTCACGAATGACTTGCATCAAACGCTCAGGTTCCGCCAAAATTAATCCCAATGCTTTAATTTCATCTAGTTTTTCTTGATACTCTTGCAACAGTTTTTCAATTTCTAAGCCAGTCAATTTTTGCAAACGCAAATCTAAAATCGATTGGGCTTGATCAGCAGACAAATAATAACGACCCTCACGCAAACCATATTGCGCAGGCAATGATTCTGGTCGGCAAGCATCAGCGCCGCCGGCACGATCTAACATATCTAGCACTTGGCCCGGAATCCAACCTTGAGCCATTAATTTTTCACGTGCAACAGCCGCTGTAGAAGAAGCTTTAATTAAGGCAACCACTTCGTCAATATTAGATAAAGCGACTGCATGGCCTTCTAATAAATGGCCGCGCTCTTTAGCTTTGCGCAATAAATAAACCGTACGTCGCATCACCACTTCGCGACGATGAATAATAAAAGCTTCCAAAATTTGTTTGAGATTTAATGTTCGTGGCTGACCATTGATAATGGCAACCATATTAATGCCAAACACTACTTCCATTTGAGTTTGGCTATATAAATTATTCAACACCACTTCCGCATTTTCACCACGACGTAATTCGATGACGATACGCATACCGTCTTTATCCGATTCGTCACGCAACTCCATAATGCCTTCGATTTTTTTCTCTTTGACCAGTTCAGCAATTTTTTCAATTAAGCGCGCTTTATTCACTTGATAAGGTAATTCATGAATGATAATACGCTGTTTATTCGCTCGCTCATCATCTTCAATATAAGCACGTGCACGCACATAAATTCGACCACGACCCGTGCGGTAAGCTTCAAGAATACCTGCGCGACCCTGAATGACACCATAAGTGGGAAAATCCGGCCCAGGAATTAATTGAAATAATTCTTCTACTGTGGTTTCTGAATGATTAATTAAGGCTAAACAACCATCGATAATTTCGCGTAAATTGTGCGGCGGAATATTGGTTGCCATTCCCACTGCAATGCCGGAAGAACCATTAATTAATAGGGTGGGTACTTTGGTCGGCAACACACTTGGCATTTGCTCAGAACCATCATAGTTAGGCACAAAATCTACGGTTTCTTTATCAAGATCAGCCAATAACTCATGAGCCAACTTGGTCATCCGCACTTCGGTATAACGCATCGCTGCCGGATTATCGCCGTCAATGGAGCCAAAATTTCCTTGCCCATCAACCAGCAAATAACGCATAGAAAAAGGCTGTGCCATCCGCACAATGGTATCGTACACGGCTGAGTCACCATGAGGATGGTATTTACCGATAACATCCCCGACAATGCGGGCAGATTTTTTATACGGCTTATTCCAGTCGTTACCGAGTTCGCTCATAGCGTAAAGCGCGCGACGATGTACAGGCTTTAAACCATCGCGCACATCAGGTAGAGCTCGACCAACGATCACACTCATAGAGTAATCAAGATAGGAGCGCTTAAGCTCATCCTCTATATTGATGGGGAGAATTTCTCTACCGATATCAAGCATAAAATAACCAATTTTTTAAAGGCATTAAGAGGAGAAGAAAATTATTCTGAGCTTGCACCAAGCTTGGTTCTTCATTAACCAAATACATAAAAAATGGTTTTCAGAAGGCCAATGATAATATCATAGATACACATAACACGTAGAATTTTCGGGATAAAATAAAATCATTACTCAGAATTTTTAAGAAAAAAATTCCTTTTTTTATTTGAATGGCTTTTGTGCGTCAATGCTATTTAAAACTCGAATTATTGCTTTTCATCAACACTTTTTTTGGTATCAAAAAACTTCAACTAATTTTTCTTTTGGCATGAAATGCGATGTAGCAGAAACGCAATTTTCATTTGTATTTTTTATGCTTGGCAGTGAGGGAGGGATTATCGCCCTTCGGGCGTTGTCTCCGGTCGCGTTGCGACCTCCGGCTCGAACAGGGTTCTCATCAAATCTGCCCTGATCTTCAAATAAAAAAAGCTTCCTTTTCAGGGAGCATTGTTTATTTGGCGGTGAGGGAGGGATTCGAACCCTCGATAGGGGTTAACCTATACACACTTTCCAGGCGTGCTCCTTCAGCCGCTCGGACACCTCACCAAATTCTAAATTTTTGCGTTTAATTTAACTGCTACCAGATTTCAGCTCGCCCGCCTGCGCTCTTCAGGCATTGTTTCCACCTCACTCCGGTTCAGCCACTTGGATACACCTAAATTTTTTTTCAGCGCATTCGCGTAATCCAAACAAAAAAACCCCCTTGAACAAACTCCAAGAGGGCTTTTTTCTGAATAAATGCCTGACGATGACCTACTCTCACATGGGGAAACCCCACACTACCATCGGCGCTAAGCGGTTTCACTTCTGAGTTCGAGATGGGATCAGGTGGTTCACGCTTGCTATGTTCATCAGGCAAACCGAATTGAACAATTTAAAGATTAAAGTTACCTTCAACTTGCTCAAAAAATCTGTTTGTCTATTTCTTCTTTAAACGGCAATATTAAGTTTAAAAAGAACTGCCAAGCAAGAATATATTAAATATTCGAATTCACTTAGGGTTATATGGTCAAGCCTCACGGGTAATTAGTACAAGTTAGCTTAATGTCTCGCGACACTTCCACACCTTGCCTATCAACCTCATAGTCTATAAGGACCCTTTAGGAGTCTCAAGGACTCAGGGAGATCTCATCTTGAAGGGGGCTTCCCGCTTAGATGCTTTCAGCGGTTATCCCGTCCGTTCATAGCTACCCGGCAATGCTTCTGGCGAAACAACCGGACCACCAGCGGAACGTCCACTCCGGTCCTCTCGTACTAGGAGTAGCTCTTCTCAAATCTCCAGCGCCCACGGCAGATAGGGACCGAACTGTCTCACGACGTTCTAAACCCAGCTCGCGTACCACTTTAAATGGCGAACAGCCATACCCTTGGGACCCGCTTCAGCCCCAGGATGTGATGAGCCGACATCGAGGTGCCAAACACCGCCGTCGATATGAACTCTTGGGCGGTATCAGCCTGTTATCCCCGGAGTACCTTTTATCCGTTGAGCGATGGCC
>JAHFSE010000144.1 GCA_023265895.1 Gammaproteobacteria bacterium | reverse complement strand
TAATGCCCAGATATTGCGGCAATAGAGTGACAATCACCCAATAACCATTGCGCTAAATCTAACTCATGAATTAAATCAAAAATGACACCACCACCCAAAGATTTTTTTGCACTATAACTTGCCCTATAATTTTGAGTTGGTCGCCAATCTGGCAACCAACTGCCTACAGTAAATTGCGCTCTTGCCAACCGACCTAATAAACCCTGCTGTAAAACATTATAGATTTTTTGCAGTGAGGGTAATTGACGTAAATTACAGCCTACGGCAATCAAGGGAATTTCTTTTTTTTGAGATAGCCATTGAGACAATTCATCAAAATCTTTGCGACAGGCCACCAAGGGTTTTTCAACATAACAAGGAATCCCAGCGGCTAACAAAGGAATGAGATAAGATAATCGATACTTGGAAGGCGTTGCAATCACAGCAATATCGGGCTTTACCAACAAAGCCTCTGAGCAAGAGCAAACCACCGTTGCAGGAATTGATTCACTATAGGTATCTGCTTGACCTTGCTCGCGCCAAACCCACCATTGCGCATGGGGCAGCAACTGTTTTAAATGCATAATATGCACTTTTCCTATAGAGCCTGTTCCTATGATTAAAATTTTCTTAATCATGTCATCGAGTAACCCCATAATCTATTTGCTGCTTCAAATTTCTGCATAATGTGATCAGCAATTAAATCAGTATCTAAAAATAGGGGAATTATTGAGTCATGATGAATTTTTTTAAGCATCAATTTAGTATAAAAAGTTTGAGGCTGTTGTAGCCACGCACTGAGTGCTTGCATAACATTTTCTTTATCTTTTAATAAAGTCTCATAACAAATAATCTGAATATGATCTGTGTGTTTTTGCGATTGATACCATTGCCAAGTTAAATGAGATTGCAAACTCCAAGTATATGCCGCTCGCGTCCAAACATTCCAATGTTGCCACTCCAATTGATAAATAGACTCCACCCAATAAGGCACTGGAATTTTGCTATTACTCTGTTGATAGGGCCAGAGCTCTGTTTGTAAGTAATCATTTTCAAACCATTTTTTTTTGACCAAGGAGTGAACTACAGACATTCCTGATCGCATCACTATAATCATTTTACTTTCTGTAAAAATAGCTTTCAAAAAATCCAAGCAGTTCATTATCATGGGCATTTTTATCACTAAACGTGCTTTCTGATCATGCGCTACTTGCTGCGCATCTTTTCGATTTTTTCTTGTTTTCCACCGACTTAATAATTCTTCTTGAGATTTACTATTTAAAAAAAAGCTATCATCAGTTGATCTTAAATTCACCTTTCTACCTAATACTGATTCTAAGAAACAATCTTCATATAAATAAACTTCTAACAATTGACGTGCACTAGACGCACTAATTTCCCCAGCTTGATATAAACAACATAAGGCATAAAAAGTGGGTGGTTCAAAATAATATTCTGACTTTTCTAACGTACTTACTAACTGGCCGACCAAAGTAGTACCAGAACGAGGAAGACCAGTAATAAACACTGCATTTTTCAAAGATTGATTGGCTATTTTAGGAAATTCTAATGAAGTTGAGTAATTCAACTCATACCTCCTATTATATAATATTTAAATTTTTTACTCTGAATATTTTTTAACTCAACAAAGGATTTATTTTCTCAGGATCGATGTCAAAACGTTTTAAGGCCTCAACGACTTTACTTCGCCCCAAAATGCCCTGATCTGCCAAAGAATTCAATGCAGCAATGATAATAAAATAACGATCCACTTCAAAATGATGACGTAATTTTTCCCGAGTATCACTACGACCAAAACCATCAGTTCCCAATGCAGTAAAATGGTTTTCCAAAAAAGGGGCAATTTGCTCTGCTACGATTTTCATATAATCACTAACAGCAATAATAGGAAAAGGTTTATTTTGAAAAGATTTTGTCACATAAGCACGTTTTTTTTGCTCAAGGGGATGCAATTGATTCCAATGTTGAATATTTAAAGCTTCTTTGCGTAGTTCATTATAACTGGTCACGCTCCATACGTCGGCATACACCTCATAAACATCTTTTAGAATTTTTGCGGCTGCTTCCACTTCTCGCAAAATTGTTCCACTACCTAATAAATGTATTCTATGGTCGCTTTTTTCTTCTGCTTCTGTAAGCAAATACATACCTTGAATAATACCCTGCTCTACACCAGCCGGCATAGTGGGATGCTCATAATTTTCATTCATAACGGTAATATAATAAAACACATTTTCCTGTGCTTGATACATACGTTGTAACCCATTATGCAAAATAACAGCAAGCTCATAATTATAGGTAGGGTCATAAGCAATACAATTTGGAATGGTTGAAGCCAATAAATGACTATGCCCATCTTGATGCTGCAAACCTTCACCATTTAAAGTGGTTCGGCCGGCAGTAGCACCCATTAAAAATCCGCGGGTTTGGCAATCACCTGCTGCCCAAGCTAAATCACCAATACGCTGAAAACCAAACATAGAATAAAAAATATAAAATGGAATCATAGGTAATTGATTCACGCTATAAGAAGTCCCCGCAGCTATCCAAGCAGAAAAAGCACCTGCTTCATTAATACCTAATTCCAACATGCGCCCTTTAATATCTTCTCGATAATACATCATTTGCCCTGCATCTTCGGGTTCATATAATTGTCCCACACTGGAGTAAATACCCTGCTGACGAAACATGCTTTCCATCCCAAAGGTACGTGCTTCATCAGGCACAATAGGTACCACGCGATCACAAATTTTTTCCTGTTTTAATAAAATAGATAACAGACGGACGAAACCCATAGTAGTAGAAATTTCTCGGCCTTGGCTACCCTCTAAAATAGATTGAAATAATGCTAACGGCGGCATTACAAGACTTTCGCTTTTCGAATTTCTCACAGGTAAAGCCCCGCCTAATGCTGCTCGCTTTTCTTTTAAATAACGCACTTCATTACTATTTTCTGCTGGACGATAATAAGGAATTTTTTTGAGTTCTTCATCGGTAAAAGGCATATCAAAACGATCACGAAATGCTTTAAGACTTTCCATATCTAATTTTTTAACTTGATGCGTTTTATTGAGCGCCTCACCACTAGGACCCAATCCATAACCTTTAACTGTTTTTGCCAAAATAACCGTCGGCTGACCTTGGTGACGATTGGCTTTATGATAAGCAGCATAAACCTTAAACGGATCATGACCACCACGATTTAAACGATGTATATCTTCATCGGATAAATCTTCAATGAGTTCTTTTAATTCTGGATAATGATTAAAAAAATGTGTTCTGGTATAAGCACCGCCATGCGTCATATAAGCTTGATATTCACCATCCACCACTTCATCCATTCGTTTACGTAATACACCTAATTCATCTTTTGCTAATAATGGATCCCACATTCGTCCCCAAATAACTTTAATCACATTCCAACCCGCACCCCGAAATACACTTTCTAATTCTTGAATAATTTTTCCATTACCGCGCACTGGCCCATCTAATCTCTGCAAATTACAGTTCACCACAAAAATTAAATTATCTAATTTTTCTCGGCCCGCTAAAGAAATAGCACCCAAGGATTCAGGCTCATCCATTTCTCCATCGCCTAAAAATGCCCATACTTTTCTATTTTGATCTGGCAATAATCCTCGATTCTGTAGAAATTTCATTGAATGAGCCTGAAAAATTGCTTGTAGAGGACCCAACCCCATAGATACGGTGGGAAACTGCCAAAAATTAGGCATTAGCCAAGGATGAGGATAAGAAGATAATCCTCCACCATTTACTTCGCGACGAAATTGATCAAGATCTTTTTCAGAAAATCGCCCTTCTAGAAAAGCGCGAGCATAAATACCGGGTGAACTATGGCCTTGGTAATAAATTAAATCTCCTAAAAAACCCTCATGGGGTGCGCGGAAAAAATAATTAAACCCAATATCATATAAAGTGGCAGAAGATGCGAAAGTTGCAATATGACCACCGAGCTCTTCATCATTTTGGTTGGCGCGCATGACCATGGCCAAGGCATTCCAACGAATTAATGAACGAATACGGCGCTCTAAATAAGGATCACCGGGTAAAGGTGGCTCATCTTTTACAGGAATGGTATTGAGATAAGGCGTATTTAAACTACTGAGATTAATGCCTCGTGTACGTGCACTTTCAGTTAATTTTGCTAATACATATTGCGCACGTTCTGGACCCGCTTTTTCTAACAAAGATTGAAATGCGGCTAACCATTCCTGTGTCTCAATAGGATCTTCATCACCATAAAAACGCTCATGAATCATAGATCGAAATTCCTTGTATCATTAATCTATCTGAATATTCTTCAGTTTAGTTCATCCTAGACTGCTCATAACACAAGCTAAGTTAAATATTGCATGCCTTTTTCAAGACCCGCTAATGTCAGCGAGAACATACTGTTTTTAAAAATTTTTTGAATCATTACAGTACTTCCTACATAGGGCCAAGTTCGTTCAGGTTCTGGATTTAACCAAATGAGGCGATCAAAATGATCTGCTATGCGAGTTAACCAAACTTCACCAGCCTCTTCATTCCAATCTTCAATACAACCACCCGGCGCTGCAACTTCATAGGGCGACATGGCTGCATCACCTACAAAAATAATTTTATAATCTTTACCATATTTGTGCAAAAGATCCCAAACAGCCGTTTTTTGAGTAAGTCGGCGTAAATTATCTTTCCAAACTGAATCATAAACACAGTTATGAAAATAAAAATATTCCATATGTTTAAATTCAGTTCGTGCCGCAGAAAATAATTCCTCACATGTCTTAATGTAAGGATCCATAGATCCACCCACATCAAAAAATAACAAGACCTTT
>JAHFSE010000025.1:11687-19855 GCA_023265895.1 Gammaproteobacteria bacterium | reverse complement strand
TGGTTAACTGGATCAGTGATAGCGTACTTAGGAATTAAGCCCGCCGTATCTCGTAGACTACTTGGCCCTAATAGGGGCAACACTAAATAAGGTCCAGAACCAACCCCCCAGTAACCTAAGGTTTGGCCAAAATCCTCATCGTAGGAATCCAAGCCAACTCGAGCAGCCACATCAATTAAACCCAGTACACCCACAGTAGAATTAATCACAAAACGACCACCGGTATGGGTTGCAGGCACCCATTTAGCTTGTAATAGTTGATTCACCAAGGTGGTAGGCTCAGCAAGATTATTAAAGAATCGGCCAATGCCCCGCTCTATTTCATTCGGTATCACGCGAGTATAAGCTTGCGCAGCAGGTTTAATCAGATAGCAATCTAATTTCTCGTTAAAATAAAAAACCCGCCGATTCCAATGCTCCCAAGGATCATCGATACGAACAGATGCGTCCTGAAAAAAAGATTCTGCACGTATCCCATAGCTACATAAAAGCAGGAAAAAAAATAAACAACCACAACCCAACCATCGAGCTCGCACGAATAGATCTACCTTAAATGATGAGAAGACCGTATCAGCGCCGAAATACTCGATGAATCCAGTAATCTAAACTCACCCATCGGCCCGCTCCGGTGAAAAAAAGCACCAGCAGCATAATAAAGTAAGTGGTCGCAAACTCAATACCATTATTTAAAACAACCAATGGCCCCTTCTCAGTGATCCAATCATAGTCACCATATTGCTGCAATAATTCTTCAGCGCGATCCAAGCGCTCCCTGACCGCATCACCATTCGTTAGACTCTCCTTGGCACCCGGAAAACCCATTGGCTCAAGCAAGCTCGCAATACTGGTTTCACCATCGGTCGATGCGATAGCAAACCATCCATTTTCCCAATGGACGGTCGTTGCAGCAACAATCATGGTAATCATCATCGGAATCACCATCCATCGCACGGCCAAACCCAAAACCAAACAAATACCACCGATTAATTCTGCTGAAATAGCAAGAAAAGCCATCAACCAAGGCAACGGCAATCCCAAACCAAATTCGGGATCACCCATCCACTCAACAGTACCACTGAAATTTTGAAGTTTGTGCCATCCCGCTAGGACAAAAATAGGCGCCAAAAACAATCGCAAAGCCAACGGCGCCAAAAAATCCAACGAACGAGTGGCATCTAGTAAATTTTGAATTTTATTGCCGCACTGAATTACGCACATATCACGCTCCCTTTCAAAGTTGTTGCGCCCCTAATAAAATACCCGCTTGATGTAGTTGCTCAAAAATCTGTTGGCCACCCGCAATCACCACAGCGGGATTCGGATGCTGCATTAACTCACTTAACCGCAGTAAAATTTTTTCTCCCGTCCAATCTGGATGATTTTTTAACATAGTGACGCAATGAAATGTGGCCTCATTAATTTCAAGATATTTCACATCGAAATCTGCCGTGCGATATATGATCAAACAAGTGGTCGATTGGCCAGGCTCTGTCGGCCTAAAATCTGGCCCAATACGATGCACAGGAAATTGATAACTTAACAACCAAGCTAACGGAGATAAGACGGGGACGCCTGATAAAAAATCACCCATAACATCCAATCCTGTCATAGGCAGTTCTGCTTCATCAATGGCTAGCGCTAATTCCACCCATTCGTAATGCGCAAGCTCCAATAAAAAAACAGGGTCTTCCGGCTGTGGCTGCCTTTCAGTTTGTAAAAATGCTAGGAATTCCTGCCCTATTTCATAAAAATAAGGCGTATGACAACGATGATGAATAAAAAAATCTCGCACTAGAGCATGCCACTGAGTTTCAGAATACAAAGTTTTTAAAATAGGGAAACCTTGGCTCAAAAAACCTTCTGTTGAGTTATAGAATAACTCTTGATAAACCTGCATACGCGCTGGCGCAACACCGACAGGCACAGCAGCAACATCAGGATGACGAATACTGGCGGTAAATTGATATTGAAGTATTTGCAAAGCAGACGAGCTGTTATTCGTCATAGCTCACTCACTGTACGACACGGTGCGCTTTGCGCCTGTTGTAATTGTCGAATACGAGCGATTTCACCCAATAGTTCTGTAATGGGTGGGATATTAAAATCACGTTCTAACAAAGTAGGAATATTACCGAATCGCTGATAGGTATAGGCCAATAAATCCCACACTGGATCAATCACATCTGCGCCGTGGGTATCAATAATTAGATCTTCCGCTTCTTGATGATGACCCGCAACATGAGCATAGACAATCCGCTGCGCTGGAATTTGATCGATAAACTCACGGGGATCATAACCATGATTTACGCTATTCACATAAATATTGTTCACATCCAATAGCAGATCACAATCTGCTGTGGAAAGTACTGCATTCAAAAATTCAATTTCCGACATCTGCTGACCTGGCGCCGCATAATAAGAAACATTTTCAATGGCAATACGACGATCCAACAAAGTCTGTACACGGTCTATTCGGTTAGACACATGACGAACAGCTTCTTCAGTAAAAGGAATCGGCATTAAATCGTACAAGTGACCATCATCACTGCAATAACTTAAATGCTCGGAATAACAAGGCACGTTAAATTTCGTCAGAAAGTTTTTCACTGCCAAAATAAAAACTTCGTCGAGCGGTGCAGGTCCGCCTAAAGAAAGGGAAAGTCCGTGAGCAATAATAGGGAAGCGTTCAGCATAAGCAGCAAAATCTAACCGCCAACGCCCCCCCAAACCAATCCAATTCTCAGGCGCTACTTCCAAGAAATTCACTTGATCGGTAACACCTGGAAAATCCAGCAGAGCATCCATCAAATCGCGCCGCAAACCAAGCCCTACACCTGAGACAGCAGACGGCTTACGCACGTTCATGATGAATTCTCTTCAAAGGAGAATCAATTAAGAACCAGATTTAGCACCACATTTGCCTTCATGAGCTTTTTTGTCTTTAGCGCCGCATTTACCTTCATGGGCTTTTTTCTTTTTAGCTCCGCATTTTGCTTCACCACATTTGCCTTCATGGGCTTTTTTCATTTTGGCACCGCATTTACCTTCCATTTTACCTTCAGCTGCTTTGCCATCTTTAGCACCGCATTTGGCTTCTGTAGCTTTTTCCATCGCAGCAGGTGCAGCATCATTAGCGGCTAATTGCATAGCAGAAAATGGGCTGGTTTGAGCAGCGCTAGCAGCGCCAGCAAAACAAGCGATAGAAACAACAGCAGCACCCAAACCTAACGCGATAGGACTTAATACTTTCTTACTCATAAAACATGCTCCCAAAAATAAATCAATTAAAATAACTGTCAGCACAAACTATTGCGCCAACGGCATCATGCGCTCAAAACCTACTTTTTTACAGCGATTAACTGAAGAATTAGTGCGAACCATTTCACAGACTGAGATAAAACTTATTAAGCTCTAGCAATATCTCTTCAGCAAAATGCTACCCACTGAATAACCCGCGCCAAAAGAGCATAGCACACCAATATCTCCCTGCTTCAAATCTTGGTTATATTGATGAAACGCAATCACGGAACCAGCAGAACTGGTGTTTGCATATTGATCTAAAATAACGGGGGCTTCTTGTTCGCTCGCCTCGCGACCTAAGACTTTTTTAGCAATCAATTGATTCATACTCAAGTTCGCTTGATGCAACCAAAGCCGTTTAATTTGGTTCGCAGAAATGCCTTGTTGCTGCAAATGATCCAGCAATAAATCGGACACCATAGGCACAACTTCTTTAAAAACTTTGCGGCCATTCTGCTTAAAACGCTTATCACGGGCGCCCATTTTTTCTGGATCACAGGGATTTAAAAAGCCAAAATTATTCCGAATATTACTGGAAAAATGAGTTTTTAATCGAGATGATAATATTTCATAAACGGGATTTTGAGATTGACATGTCTCCGCCCGCTCTAAAATAATCGCCGTGCAAACATCACCAAAAATAAAATGACAATCACGATCTTTCCATTCTAAATGGGCAGAACAAATTTCTGGATTCACAACTAATACGGTTTGCGCACTTCCTGCTTGAATCGCATTCACCGCTGCTTGAATACCAAATGTGGCAGAAGAGCAAGCAACATTCATATCATAGCCATATCCAGAAGTGCCTAATGCGTTTTGTACTTCTATCGCTATTGCGGGATAAGGACGCTGCAAATTGGAGCAAGCGACTAAAACAGCATCAATTTGTTCGGGCTTTTTCTGCGCACGATCTAAGGCCATTTGCGCAGCAGTCACAGCCATTTCGCACTGCAAAGACATTTGATCTTCGGCACGATCCGCAATCCACGGATGCATCACTGCAGGATCTAATATTCCCGTTCGATCGATGACGTAACGACTTTTAATACCGGACGCTTTTTCTATAAATTCTGCGCTAGACTCCGCTAAAGCTTCTCGTTGCCCTGCTATAATTTCAGCCTGATGCAGTGCATTATAATGCTGCACGTAAACATTAAAACTCGCGACTAATTCTTGATTGGAAATTGACTGTGCGGGCGTAAATAATCCTGTTCCGCTCATCACTACTAAATTTTTATTCACCACGTGCTTCTCCTATTTCATTTCTGCAGACATGAGGCTTTGACTCAAAACCGGTGAATCCAAAACTAACATGATCTACATGGAAGATGTTTACTTATTTTCCGATGAAGTCGGCCGTTTTTTTTCTTGCATGATGAATATCAGCAACAACACAAAACATCCTAACAAAATAGGGAGCTGGCCCCAGTGTGAAAAAGGCGTTCGACCCTGCGTAAAATAAACACGCCCCGTTAATGTGGTGGTCACAAAAGACGGTGCCTGTGCAACCACTCGACCTCGAAAATCAACAATGCCTGTAATTCCCGTGTTAGTACTGCGAATTAAATATTTTCCATTTTCAATAGCACGCATACGCGCCATCTCAAAATGTTGATCAGCTGCAATGGAATGGCCAAACCACGCATCATTACTGATGGTTAATAAAAAATCATTGCCTTGTGCATAATGACGCACAAAATCAGGATATAAAATTTCATAACAAATAAACGGCGCAAACCGCACACCCTGCCCCATCAAAGGGAATTGCGCTTCAGGCCCTGGCGCAAATCCAGACATGGGAATATTTAAAAAAGGTAACCACTTACCGAACCATTGACTTAACGGAAAATATTCACCGAACGGCACTAATTTTTGCTTATGATAAATGCCCTGACCAGCACCTAAAGCAACAATAGAATTGTTAAATTCAAAATGATTTTGTTTAGGGTGAAAAGAGGAAATACCAAAAACCCAAATTGCTTTATAGGTCGACATTAAAATATCGACTTGATCGATGTAACCCCAAGATTCTTGATAAAAAGTAGGGATCGCTGCTTCAGGCCATACGATTAAATCGGGTTTTATGGGCGCAAGTAACGCTTTTTGACTCAAAGCATAATATTTTTTTAACGTAGGCAGTCGATTCTCTGCTAACCATTTTAAATCTTGCGAAATATTGCCTTGCACTAAGACAATATTAAGGGGTGATCGATGTTGATCAATGGCAGTCCATGGAATGAATGATAATCCGATGGTCGCACCAAGCAGTAGAAATAATAACCCTAAATAACGACGCGTTATTTCCCACGATAAAGACTGCACACACATGACCAATAAACTGGCGATTAAGGCACTAAAAAAACTTAACCCCAATACACCCAGTAAAGGTGCCCAAGCATTAGCTAAAAAAGTACCGGTAAAAACATAACCCAGATATAACCAAGGAAACCCAGTGAATAACCAAAGCCGTGCCCATTCAAATAGCACCCAAATGGTGGGCAATCCTAAAATGACGGATTGATTCAAACGCAATTTTACATAGCAGTAAGACTGCAACATGGTAAAACAGGCAAATATGGCAACAAAAGCTAAGGTTAAACTCGCAGCTAAGGGAACGGATAAATAAGCATAATCATGCACACTGACGTAAACCCAAGAAACACCATGGCCAAACTGCCCCAAGCCAAACCAAAAGCCTCGAGCACAAGCCTGCTTTGGCGTGAGCTGTCGATGCCCCAAGGCATAAAGCATTAAAGAAATAATAGATATTGGCCAAAGATGATAGGGCGCAAAACCAAAGGCAAATAATAAACCTGCCAAAAACGCCAGCCCATGCCCTAACCAACCAGGCGCAGAAATATAAACCAGCATCTGTGCTAGACGACGAGTCATGGGATGAAAGGAAATATCGATGGCCACAAGACCTCAAGATTTATGCAGTTGTTTTCAACAATTTCTTTGGCACGACTTCTAATAAACGAATATTGCGATGATCTGCATTTAATACTTTAAATTTAAAACCACCTATTTTTACCGACTCATCACGGACAGGTAAATGCCCAAAGTGATGAGTGACAACACCACCGATGGTATCAAATTCATCGTCGCTAAAATCCGTATTAAAATGCTCATTAAAATCTTCAATAGGCGTTAATGCTTTCACAATAAACTGGTTTTTACCCGACTTTTTAATGAAATAATCTTCTTCAAAATCGTGCTCATCTTCAATATCGCCCACGATTTGTTCCAAAATATCTTCAATGGTTACTAACCCCGATAAACCACCATATTCATTAATAACAATCGCCATGTGATTACGATTCGCACGAAATTCTTTTAACAAAACATTCAGTCGTTTACTTTCAGGTACAAAAACTGCCGGACGAATAATTTCCTGAATATCTAATTTCTCTAAACGATTTTCTGCAACTAAAACTAATAGATCTTTGGCAAGCACAATTCCTAGCACTTCGTCAGGATCATCTTGGCTCACAACGGGAAAACGGGAATGGGCTGAGTCAATAATAATACGCAGCACTTCTTTAACATCGCTGTCTTCTTGTAGCACAGCAGCCTGACTGCGAGGAATCATAATTTCTCGCACTTGCATATCGGCAACTTGAAGTGCACCTTGCACGATGCTCAAGGCGTCGGCATCAATAATGCCGCGCTGCTCAGATTGAATGAGTGTCTCCATCAATTGCACTCGATCACGGGGTTCCGTCAGTAACCATTGAGTCAATTTATTGAGAAAGGACTTGCCTGGGAGCGTACTCGGAGGATCGTCGTTCATACAAATCATGAAATCCTATGTTGGTTTTGAACAATCATCATACACATGAATCCGTTGCAATGGACTCTATAAAAATATAGGGATTAGAAAACCCCCAGGTCTCCAGCAATTGTATTTCGAGAGACTCCATGGATGCAGCTTCTTCGTCTGTGAGATGATCATATCCTAATAGATGCAGTGTTCCATGCAAAATAAGATGAGCCCAGTGGGCTAAATAAGACTTAGATTGCTGTTGTGCTTCTTCCTCTACAAGAGCGGTGCATACTACCAGATCGCCTAACAAATAAACAGGGAGCGATATGGGTGGTGGCTCATAGGGAAAGGACAGAATATTCGTTGGACCTGCTTTATCGCGATAGGTCCTATTTAATTCAGCGCTTTCTTCTCTCCCCACTAAGCGCAAACACACTTCCACCGGCATGTCGCTTTCATGAAAATTGGGCAGTGCACGTATCGGCGCAACAAAGGTTAACGCCCCATGAATCCATTGATGCAAATTTTCCGTTGAGGGACAAAACAAGGTCGGCGTATCGAGTGTCTGTAGATCCAACACTAACTTCATTCCGATAAGGCTCCAACAATCTGTGTACTGGCTGATGAAGCATGTCCATTTGCTTTTTTTGATCCATGCAGAGGATATCGATGAGGCGCAAGCAAAGAAGCCTGATCCATTGCATTGAATGTACTTTGATGGGACTCATAGGCTTCAACAATTTTGCGCACCAAAGGATGACGCACCACATCTCGACTGCTGAATTGTGTAAAACCAATACCTTCGACACCTGCTAACACTTCAATGGCATGAGCTAATCCAGATGCTGTACCCTTGGGTAAATCTACTTGAGTACAATCCCCTGTGATGACCGCTTTGGAATCAAAGCCTAATCGCGTTAAAAACATTTTCATTTGCTCTCGCGTAGTATTTTGACTCTCATCTAAAATAACGAATGCGCTATTCAACGTACGACCACGCATATAAGCTAACGGCGCAATTTCAATGACATGGCGCTCAATTAATTTTGTCACCCATTCGAACCCTAACATTTCATATAATGCATCGTACAAAGGACGC
>JAHFSE010000025.1:0-11677 GCA_023265895.1 Gammaproteobacteria bacterium | reverse complement strand
AGGACGCAAATAAGGATTCACTTTGTCGGCTAAATCACCGGGTAAAAACCCCAATTTTTCGCCTGCTTCTACCGCAGGCCTGACCAATAAAATTCGACTCACTTGCCCTTGCTCTAGAGCAGCAACAGCACACGCAACGGCAAGATAAGTTTTACCTGTACCTGCAGGTCCAATACCAAAATTAATATCGTTTTTTAAAATCGCATCGACATAAGCTTGCTGGGTTTTCCCCCGTGCCTTGACAGAACACCGCTTGGTCTTAACAACACTGGACTCCGCTACATCACCACCATCAATTGGATGATCCATTTTAGACTCCTGTAAAACAAGGTGTACAAAATCCGGTGTCACCAGATGTTGTTCTGCTTCAGCATAAAGGGTATTAAGAACGCGACAAGCGATTTGCACGGACTGCTCTGAACCTTCTAATTCAAAGAAATTACCGCGACTGTTAATGGTGATCTGAAGGGATTGCTCTATTTGGCGCAGGTGCCCATCACATTGGCCGCATAAACTAGCCAATTTGCTGGAGTCATAAGGTTCTAAGCTAAGCTGCTGAGTTTTAATAATAGAATTCAACCTCGCTTGGATTCGACGCACATAAAAATGCATGCTTCTTCTGTCAGAATATACTGAATTTTACCGATGTAAAATCTACCCAGCCATTTTCTAGTTGTCATTTCTCAAAATTTTGTATAGTTCCTGTTACGAGACTGTCTCCCTCACCATTTCACCACGCAATGAGTTAGGTAATGCCTGCGCAATTTTCACCAAGACCATTGAACCAATTAAGGTATTATCTGCACAAGAAAAATTCACCACACGATTATTTTCAGTACGACCCTGTAATTGTCCAGGATCCTTTCTCGAATAACCTTCCACTAAAATTTTCTGAATACTGCCCTCCATGGCCATTGAAATTTGCTGCGCGTTTTGAAGAATACGCGTTTGTAAAATATTCAATCGTTGTTTTTTTTCCTCCAACGATAGCGTATCTGGCAATTGAGCTGCTGGTGTTCCCGGTCGCGGACTATAAATAAAACTGTAGGACGTATCAAAACCAATGGCATCAATCAATGCCATAGTTTCTGTAAAATCAGTCTCTGTTTCACCGGGAAAACCCACAATAAAATCTGAGGAAATGCTGATATTAGGCCGTATTTTTCTCAATTTACGAATCGTCGATTTATATTCTAATGTCGTATGATTACGTTTCATTAAAGCCAAAATTCGATCAGAGCCACTCTGCACGGGCAGATGCACATGATCAACCAACTGTGGAATATCTCTGTAAGCTTCAATTAAATCATCAGAAAATTCTAATGGATGAGAGGTGGTATAACGAATGCGTTCAACACTTGAAATTTTCGCAATTCGATAGAGCAATTCTGCGAAAGTAATATTTTGAGCCACATCCCGATAGCCATTGACATTTTGACCTAACAAAGTAATTTCTCGGACGCCCTGATCAATTAAACTATGAATTTCTGCTAACACACTGACTAACGGACGACTGACTTCTTCACCACGGGTATAAGGCACCACGCAAAAAGAACAGTACTTGCTGCAACCTTCCATAATTGAAACAAAAGCCTTGGGCCCTTCTACACTGGGCGGTGGAAGCGCATCAAATTTTTCAATTTCGGGGAAACTCACATCAACAACGGGTTTATTTTCTTGAATACGAGTACGCAACATTTCTGGCAGACGGTGTAAGGTTTGTGGACCAAAGACTAAATCAACATAAGGTGCTCGACGCCGAATGGCTTCGCCTTCCTGACTGGCTACACACCCACCCACAGCAATCATGAGATCCGGTTTTTTAACTTTTAATTGCCGCCACCGCCCTAATTGATGAAACACTTTTTCCTGCGCTTTTTCCCGAATCGAACAGGTATTCAATAATAAAAGATCAGCTTCTTCCCATTGATCGGTCCGCTCCCAATCCAGCTGACTTTCCAATAAATCGACCATACGCGCAGAGTCGTATTCATTCATTTGGCAACCGTGGGTTTCAATAAAAAGCTTCTTAGACATAGGATGTGGCAAAATTTTGAGTTAAATAGCGTTTAGAGGGCCGGCGATTATACCCAATTAGATGTCAGCAATATAGGATTGGGCCCCAGTAAACTTCAGGAGCCTATTTTCATGCAAAATACAGGATTGATACGACCAACTGGTTTGCTTTTATTATTCAGTTTGTGGTGCTGCAGTACATCAACGTGGGCACAAGAATTACCCATCAATACTCAACTGGGCGGCAACTTCTCGCTGACATCCGCGCAGAACAAACAATTTGAGCTCAACGCTCTTAAGAATCAGGTGATACTGCTCACCTTTGGTTTCACCCACTGCGTACACTCTTGTCCCTTTGTGCTCTCTAAATATACTCAATTATTAAAAACACTGGGGGCGCAAGCACAAGAGGTAAAACTGCTGTTTATTACTGTCAATCCAGAACAAGACACACCCGCACACCTCCAGCATTTTTTAGCTAATTTTGATGCTCGTATTATTGGTCTGACGGGTAGCCCCGCTCAATTAAAACAAATTGCTCATCAATATGGCGCTGTTTTTACACCCTCGGCTCACCCAACCCAAACGCCCCATAAAACAGATGACATTCCACATACCGATCGTATTTATCTGCTCGATCAACAACATCGCATCCGCATGATTTATCCATTAGATACAGCAGCAGAAAGAATTCAAGCCGATATTAAAGCCTTACTAAGATAACAGAGGAGAAAATAGCGCTGAAGTGTGTGCGAGCGTAGGTAATTGAAAATGGCTGGGATATTGCGCTGCCATAAAATACAACCCTTGAGGCGGCGCAGTCACTCCCGCTTGACGACGATCCAAACTCAATAAAACTTGCTGTAACCATGCCGGCGGTTGATCTTCAACGCCAACCACTAACAAACTGCCAACGATATTTCGCACCATATGGAGTAAAAAACCATTGGCTTGCACGTCTAAAACGACCCATGGAGACTGCGCGCTCACTTGAATGCTGGAGATACAACGTCGTGCATGTTTCGCCTGACAACCCGCAGCACGGAACGCGCTAAAATCATGCTCACCTAATAAATATAGGGCTGCTTGATGCATTAACTCGGCATTCAAAGGCCGACGATACCAATAAGCATGTCGATGCCAAATTGCTGATGGCGTTGCATGGTTATAAATAAAATAACGATAACAACGCCCAACTGCACTAAAGCGCGCGTGAAATTCAGGTGGCACCTCACAACTCCAGCGCACGCGAATTGCTGCCGGCAAGTGTGAATTGGTGCCCATCACCCAAGCTTTCATAGGCCGCACAACTTCAGTATCGAAATGCACGACCTGCTCAACACCATGCACGCCCGCATCAGTTCTACCGGCACAAACAACCCGAACAGGATGACAAGCAACCTGACTGAGTGCTTGCTCTAGATTTTGTTGAATGGTTAAAACATCGTGAGTTTGATATTGCCAACCATGATAACCACTACCCTCGTATTCAATCCCCAATGCAATTCGTAATACCATCATATTTCTGTGACCTAAAAAAACAAAAGGGCGATCTTTCAGTCGCCCTTTTAGCCCCATCCAAACACTGAATACCCTAGGGTAACGCACCTACTTTTGCGAGCAAATCCTTCGCCTGCTGTTGTTGTGTTGAATTCCCTTCAGCCATGACCTCATCCAGAATATCCCTTGCCCCTTCTTTATCACCCATATCTAAATAGGCCTTTGCAAGATCGAGCTTAGTTTCAGCTTCATCCACATCCTGAGCCAAATCAAAACCCATTTCTTCCGAAAAATTAAAATCCCACTCCGTATTATTTTTGCTAACAGCTACAGATGCTTGCGCAGGTGTATTTAACGCGGCAGCTTGAGCTGAACTCTCTCGCGCATCCGGGAAATCCAATTCTGATAACAATTCATCGGTATTATATTGATCTTCTGCCATAACAACGTCTGTTGACGAAGCTTCTAACCCGCCCAAATCTAAAGTGACGTCAGAAGTTTCTACACTGCTTTGTACCTGAGTATTCTTACTTAAAGATGCTGCGACTAAATCCAATTCTCGACCAAAATCCAATGCTTCGTCGTCTAAGGATAAATCGTCCACTGTGTTTTCTATTGCCCCATCACTTGACGTCATCACGGCAGAAGTAATATCTGCAGTAGGATGCTTAAACTCAAAATCAGGCAATGATTCTGCCGGAATTACAGCATCTCTGTCTGCCACCGCAGGTGACATGGGTTGATGCGCTTGCACACGCTTTCTCAACATCCCGATGCGCTCATTCACTTCAGCGTCATTAAACAAACTCAACTGAGTTGCCACCTGCTCAAAACGACGAACATCCGCCATCTCAGCGTATAATTCCAGTAGTTTCAGCTGCAAATTCATTTGATTGGGATATTGGCTAATCGCATATTCCAACATTTTTGCAGCCCGCTGATAACGACCATAGGCAACATCAATATCGACTTGGCCTAGTAACTCACCCAAATGCTGCGTTTCTTCCGCTGCAGTAGATGCACTGGGTGTATTCTCTTGAGGGGACCCAACACTGGACGGACTACCAGAGGACTCTTCAAATAAAATAGCTTCTGCGTCAGCATCATCCATATCCTCTTCTTCTTTTTGCTCTTGACGGCGCCACATTAAAAAGCCTGCGCCCGCAGCGCCCAAAGTACCCATAATCCAATACCATGGATTCACATACCAGGGTGATTCCATCACCGATGGCACCACTACTTTTGACGGTAGCATTTTCACAGATGCGAATGTCACCGACGCAGGCGTCGTCACCGCCGTTGTTGACGGGCCTTGGGGTTCATCCACTTCTGCTAATTCCGTAGCAGTGTTCTGCATCTCTGTGGTGGTAGAGGGATGCTCTAGCTCAGCCAAACGTCCCTGCAACGCAATTAATTGATCATCTTTTAATTTCAGTAACTGTTGACCCGTGCTGAGTTGCGTCGAAAGATCTTTAACCCGACTTTGTAAATCATTGAGCTGTAATCGAGACTGATCTAATTTTTCCTCCGCTAACGCCAACTGCTGAGCCGCTTGCGCGACACCCGCAACACTGCCTTTGGTTGCATGAGTCGCCGAAACTAATTCCAAATGACCCCCAGCTGCTGGCGTTGCTTTTGCCTTGGGCGTGACATCTCGATCAGTACCTTCCAATGACTCTTGCTGCAAGGGTGCAGAAGCACGTGCATGCCATTGTTCATTTTGATGCACCACTGCCTGCTGAGCAGATTTCCCAGCAACTGCCTGAACCTGTTTTAGATTCGGTGCTTTTAATAATTTCCCTTTTTTTAATAAATTAATATTGCCATCAATAAAAGCATCTGGATTCATTTGCTGAATCGCAATCATCGTTTGATACAAGCTAACGGAATGAGAGGGACGCATCCGCGTGGCGATATTCCATAAGGCATCATTGGCTCGGACACGATATCGCATGGGCGCAACTTTTTTGACTTTTGGTTTTTCTGCTTTAACCGCTGAGCCTGCAGCTTCAGTGCCTATAGCCACTGAGGGAGCGGAAGGTACTGAAGGCTGCTGAGCAGTTGCATCAACAGGCGCTGCTTCCCCCGCATAAACGGGAGGATCCATCAGTAAAGTATACTCACGAACCAAAACACCTGAAGGCCAATGTACTTCCACCAAAAAATTCAAATAAGGCTCTTTCACTGGCTGACTGGTTTGTACATGAATTACGCCTTTATCCGTTACTGGATCCAGCGAAACCTCAAATTGCAAACCCGCTAAAAACTGCGAACGATCCATACCGGCTTTCTCAAAAGCTTCACGAGAAGCCAAATTCACCAGCACCTCTTGGGCGGTCAAATCCCGAATTTGCTGCAAGGGAATATCCGCTTTGAGCGGTTGATTCAAATAAGATTTAAGCTCTATGTTTCCTAAACTCAGCGCAAAAACATTCACTGTCGCTACGGAACACCCTACTAAAGCTAAGGCTAGGGTTAACTTACGCATCTTCATTCTTAATTCCCTCGATAACCAAATACAATCACTGCTATAACGCGCGCAAAACCAGCACACGCTACAACAGTATTGGTTACAGATACTGCTTTATCAACATTTCAGCAATTTGGATACTGTTAAGCGCGGCGCCTTTGCGAAGGTTATCGGCCACAACCCACAAATTTATACCCCTTGGATGAGAAATATCTTCACGAATTCGGCCGACCCAAGTGAAATCACCTCGAGCTGCTTCCGTCACCGCAGTGGGATAACCACCACTTTTTCGTTCATCCAACAATTTAATCCCTGGCGCCTTAGCTAAGAGTTCAGAAACTCTAGCCACTGAAATTTTCTCTCGGGTTTCAACATGAACCGCTTCCGAATGCCCATAAAATACCGGCACTCGAACACAAGTAGGATTCACCTGAATAGATTCATCACCAAAAATTTTGCGCGTTTCCCACACCATTTTCATTTCTTCTTTGGTGTAACCATTTTCTTGAAACACATCGATTTGCGGCAACACATTAAAAGCAATTTGTTTGGGATAAACAGCTGGATCAGCAATCGGCTGACCATTTAATAATTGCACCGTCTGCTCTGCCAACTCAGAAATGGCACTCATGCCGGTGCCAGATACGGCTTGATAGGTACATACATTAATGCGCTCAATCCCCACCGCATCATAAATAGGTTTTAATGCCACTAACATTTGAATGGTCGAGCAATTGGGATTCGCAATAATATTGCGTACTTTATAGTGCGCTAATGCCTGTGGATTCACCTCTGGAACAATCAACGGAATATCTGCGTCATAACGAAAATGCGAGGTATTGTCGATTACTACACAACCCGCTGCCGCTGCCTTCGGCGCATACTCTGCCGACACAGAACCACCGGCAGAAAATAACCCAATCTGCACTTTTGAAAAATCAAATGTTGCTAAATCCTCTACTTTAATCGATTGATCATTAAAACCAATTCTTTTTCCCGCAGAACGCGCACTGGCCAACGCATACACTTTTCCCACCGGAAATTTGCGCTGCTCCAAAATAGACAACATGGTTTCACCCACAGCACCGGTGGCACCGACTACCGCAACATCATACGTTTTCATGCTAAAGTTTCCTTCAATTGATTGAATACCGCATCGCCCATTTGTTGAGTCGACACAAAGGGTTTGTTAGTTTCCGAAATATCTTTGGTGCGGATACCCACCTCTAACACTTGTTGAATCGCTTGCTCAATGAGCACCGCTGGCTTGGTCAATTTCAATGAATAACGCAACATCATCGCAGCAGATAATAAAGTCGCTAAGGGATTCGCTAAACCTTTACCTGAAATATCCGGTGCAGAACCATGGCATGGCTCATATAAACCTTTATTGTTGGCATCCAATGACGCGGAAGGCAACAATCCAATACTACCCGTCAGCATCGCTGCTGCATCCGACAAAATATCACCGAATAAATTACCCGTCACCATCACATCAAATTGTTTTGGCGCGCGAATTAATTGCATTGCCGCGTTATCCACATACATGTGACTGAGTTGCACATCAGGATATTGTTGCGCTACTTGCGTTACGATTTCGCGCCACAACTCCGTCACCTCTAACACATTTGCTTTATCCACTGAACACACACGTTTATCGCGTTGTTGCGCTAACTGGAATGCCACATGGGCAATGCGACGAATTTCACTTTCACTGTATACATCTGTGTTATAACCCTGACGCTCACCGTTAGCTAACGTGCGAATACCTCTCGGCTCACCAAAATAAATACCGCCGGTCAGCTCGCGCACAATTAAAATATCTAAACCTGAAACAATTTCTTTTTTCAAGCTAGAGGCATCCGCCAGCGAAGGATATAACAAAGCTGGACGTAAATTAGCAAACAATTTTAAATGCGCTCGAATGCCTAATAAACCTCGCTCTGGTCGTTTACTACGCTCGATATTATCCCATTCTGGACCACCCACTGCGCCCAATAAAATCGCATCCGCTGCCAAAGCTTGTTGCTGAGTTTTTTCAGGATAAGGCTCACCATATTTCTCATAGGCTGCACCGCCTAATAAACCTTGTTCAAAAGTTAAATTCAACTTCATTTCCGCATTGAGAAAACGTAGAATTTTTTCCGCTTCCGCCATCACTTCCGGACCAATATGATCGCCGGGTAAAAGTAAAATTTTATGCATGTGCTTTCCTCTGTATAACGCCCCCTCTTTGATAAAGAGGGGGTTGGGGGGAGTTCATTGAAACAACCAAGGCCTTTCCTGCTTACGTTTATTTTCATAGAAACGAATGGCATCCGCTTGCTCTAGCGTCACACCAATATCATCCAAACCTTTTAATAAACGCTCTTTATAAAAACTATCCACTGAGAAAGAAAGTTGATCACCAACACCCATCGTCAATATTTGCTTGTCTAAATCCACCGAAAATTTCTCACCTTTACAAGCCAACACTTGCTGAAATAAAGACTCAATTTGCGCTTCCGATAAAATAATCGGCAAAATCCCATTTTTAAAACAATTGTTATAAAAAATATCGGCAAAACTCGGAGCAATCACACAGCGAAAACCGAATTCCAACAAAGCCCAAGGCGCATGTTCACGACTGGAACCACAACCAAAATTACGTCGCGTTAATAAAATTTGCGCTTGATCATAAGGCGACTGATTTAAAATAAACGCCGGATTTTTGGGTCGATTACTGCAATCTTCGCCAGGTTGACCTTCATCAAGATAACGCCATTCATCAAATAAATTCTGACCAAATCCCGTGCGCGCAATAGATTTTAAAAATTGCTTTGGAATAATTTGATCGGTATCGACATTCGCGCGATCTAACGGTGCGACGATACCGGTTAAGGTGGTAAATGCTTGCATTAAATAAATTCCCTCACATCAACAAATTTCCCCGCAATCGCCGCAGCAGCTGCCATCGCAGGACTCACCAAATGAGTGCGCCCACCATACCCTTGCCGCCCTTCAAAATTTCGATTCGAGGTAGACGCGCAATGCTCTTTATCTTGTAAACGATCAGCGTTCATCGCTAAACACATGGAACAACCGGGCTCGCGCCATTCAAAATCTGCCGCTATAAAAATTTTATCGAGCCCTTCTGCTTCCGCTTGTTGTTTCACTAAACCAGAACCCGGAACCACCAAAACCTGTTTCACTTGCGGTGATTTTTTTCGGCCTTTAATCACCGATGCAGCAATCCGTAAATCTTCAATTCGCGAATTAGTGCAGGAACCAATAAATACCCGATCTGGCGTCACATCATTCATCGACATACCAGGTTTTAATCCCATATAGTCATAAGCTCGCTGCCAACTTTCAGCTTTTTCTGCACAATCCGACGGATCAGGTAATCTTGCATTAATAGCAACCACCATTTCAGGAGATGTTCCCCAACTTACCTGTGGAATTAATTCACTGGCATTGATTTCCACCACACAATCAAATACAGCATGTGCATCACTCACTAAGGTGCGCCAATATTTTTCCGCTGCAATCCATTGCTCACCTTGCGGTGCAAAAGGCCGACCTTTCACGTATTCAATGGTTTTATCATCTACCGCAATTAAACCCACTCGTGCGCCCGCTTCAATGGCCATGTTACATAAGGTCATGCGTGCTTCCATGCTCAAATCACTAATGGCTTCGCCGGCAAATTCCATTGCATAACCATTACCACCTGCAGTACCGATTTTTCCAATAATCGCTAAAATTAAATCTTTCGAATAAACCCCTGGCTGTAAATGACCTTTCACTTTCACTAAATAATTTTTCATTTTTTGTTGTGATAAACACTGGGTCGCTAACACATGCTCCACTTCTGATGTGCCGATGCCTTGGGCCAACGCAGCAAAAGCGCCGTGGGTTGCCGTATGTGAATCACCGCAAACAATAGTCATCCCTGGCAAAGTAGCGCCTTGCTCTGGCCCAATCACATGCACAATGCCTTGACGAATATCATTCATTTTAAATTCGGTGATGCCCCACTCCGCACAATTTTCATCAAGGGTTTGCACCTGAATTCGTGAAATTTCATCCACAATGGGCTTATCGCGATCCTGGGTCGGCACGTTATGATCAGGTGTCGCTAAATTCGCATCGATGCGCCAAGGTTTGCGCCCCGCTAATTTCAAACCAGAAAAAGCTTGCGGCGAAGTCACTTCATGCAATAAATGCCGATCGATATAAATTAATGCACTACCGTCTCCGCGTTGCACTACTAAATGTTCATTCCATAATTTGTCGTAAAGCGTTTGTCCACTCGTCATCTTCATTCCTCACCCTTTCTGCAAGTTTTTCCTTAGAGCCTGTTTAAAATCTACTGCGCTTGCCAATACTTTAATGACGAGCTGATATTTCTTGTTGTTGCAACCAATTGCGCCGTGCTTGCCAACGGGCATAATACATAGCACTGATAAATAAACCGCTTTCAGCAAGGGCTGTACTTAAGGATAACTGCCCCAATAAAGCGGGCGCAAAACTACTCATCACTGAAAAACAGAAATATAATAAAAGAAAAAAGCATAAGATGACTTGATTACGAGGTGATCCCATAATTAATCCAGGCAAAAAAGCTAACAGCGGCGTTAAACAGATGCCCCACACTATCCACGTCCAAATTTGCGCACGATCATGCTGCACCAAAAATTCAGCAGAAAAACTGATGAGAGTTGCAAAATAAAATAGACAGCAAATCCGTCGCGCCCAATGTGTTTTCAATTCTAAATGTTTGATTGGTTTTTTACGCATGAGGTAACTCAATTAAATTTAAAGCCAAACGCCCAAGACGAAGACCTAAAGCAAAGGCCAAACGTGCCTCTTCTTCAGCCATCGATTGTTCACTGGAAGCACCCGCATAATGGCTAGCACCATAAGGTGTACCACCAGTTTGAGTGGTGAGTAAATCAGACTCACTGTAGGGTAAGCCGGCAATGACCATTCCATGATGCAGCAAAGGAATGATCATAGATAACAAGGTGGCTTCATGGCCGCCATGCAAACTAGAACAAGACGTAAAAACAGCCGCCGGCTTATTAATCAACGCACCTTCCGTCCACAAACTGCCGGTGTTATCTAAAAAATATTTCATCGCTGCAGCCATATTGCCAAAACGCGTGGGACTACCCAAGGCTAAACCACTCGCCCCTCGTAAATCTTCTAACGTTGCGTAGGGCGCGCCCTCATCCGGAATATTGGGTGATACCGCTTCACAGGTGGTAGAAATTGCCGGCACCGTGCGCACCTTCGCGCTGATACCTGATTTTTCTATTCCCCGCGCAATTCGCTGCGCCAATTGGGCAGTGGCTCCATAACGGCTGTAATAAAGCACTAAAACATAAGGCTGCATAATTTTCTCTAAAGTAATTTCAAAATATTTTCAGGTGGACGGCCCAACACAGCTTGTTCACCACACACCACAATGGGACGCTCCATCAATTTCGGATATTGAATCATCGCTTTTAATAATTGCTCATCAGTACACTGAGCATCACCCAATCCTAAAGTTTGGTACTCTGTTTCTTGAGTCCGCAGCAAATCATGTGCTTTTAATTTGAGCTTTTTTAATAGCTGACACAATTGTGTTAGGCTTGGCGGCTGTTCAAGATAGAGAATAATTTCTGGCTCAACATGATGTTTTTTGAGCAACGCAAGGGTTTC
>JAHFSE010000024.1 GCA_023265895.1 Gammaproteobacteria bacterium | reverse complement strand
GAGTACTTTTTCAAGGGTTGGAATGCCCGCAAAAGTTGGCCATTGAGGATGGGTGCATCGAGCATCCATCTGTTCTAATTCAGCAGCGGTATATTCGGATACTTTACCTTGTTTAAGCGTTGTGCGTGACAGTGTTGGATCATGAATAACCATTAACTGACCATCTTTGGATAATTGCAAATCTAGCTCTACGCAATGAACACCTAATTGACGTAAATATAAAAAACCCGCTAAGGTATTTTCTGGCGCTTCATTTCGAGCGCCGCGATGTCCCATTATTTTCATGAAAATATTCTCATATTTATTTTACGGTGCATCAAAATATCGCTGTAATAAACCATCATAAGCATCAATACGACGATCGCGGAAATAAGGCCAAATACGACGCAAAGTTTCCGTTTGTGTTAGCTCAATTTCAGCGAGCAGTATTTGTTCTGTTTTTGCATCCGCTTGCTGTAAAAGTTCTCCCTGTGGACCTGCAATAAAACTATGCCCCCAAAATTGGGTGCCGGCTAAGGTGTGGGTTGGATCTTCTTCAAAGCCACAACGATTAGCAACTAATACGGGAAGATGATTGGCAACGGCATGACTGCGTTGAATGGTAGTCCAAGCATCCGTCTGGCGTTGTTGTTGCTGTGCTGTGTCATGAATATCCCAACCGATGGCGGTGGGATAAAGTAATAATTGAGCGCCTTTAAGTGCCATAATGCGGGCTGCTTCAGGGAACCATTGATCCCAGCATACTAATACGCCTAATTTTAATGGGCCAACGGAAATAGGGGAAAAGCCTAAACTATTTTCGCCAGGGGTAAAATAATATTTTTCATAAAATCCTGGATCGTGAGGAATGTGCATTTTTCGATAAAAACCGACTCGTTGTCCCTCTGCATTAAATACTAACGCGGTATTGTGATAAATGCCGGCCGCTCTTTTTTCAAAAATAGAACCAATTAAAATAATTTTAAATTCCGCTGCCCATTGAGAAAGCTGTTGTGCGGTAAAACCCTCTAATGGTTCAGCCAAAGAAAAATTATCCGGAGTTTCCCATTGGCAAAAATATCTTGTTGCGTGGAGTTCTGGCAACAAAACTAACTGAGCACCTGAGTGGGCTGCTTCAGCAACGAATTGTTTAGATTTTGCTAAATTCACACTTTTATCAGGTGTCATGATTTGTTGAATAACAGCGGTTGTTATATTCTGCATCACACTTATAAGCCTTGGGTTAATTGCATGGTTGCACAATGGAGGCTGCCATATTGTTTAATGAGTGGTAAACAATAAATGCCTTCAATCTGATGATGAGGAAAACATTGTGTTAACGTAGCTAATGCTTGCTGGTCTGCTGGGACATGATAGATGGGCACCAACACTTTTTTATTGGTGATTAGAAAGTTAGCATAGGTTGCCGGTAAGCCAAAAATTTTGTGATACTTTTCAATATTTGGCCAAGGTAACATTGCCCATTGATAAAGCTTCCCATCTAATTGATTAAAGGTTTTGAGTTGTTGCTCCATTCGTTGCAGTGGCAAATAACAGTTTGCAGTTTTATCATCGCAGGTTTGGTAACAAAGTAAGGTAGGGCTACAAAAACGGACCAACGTATCGATATGGCCATCCGTATCGTCGCCGGGTAATTGGCCGTAGTCTAACCAGAGCACGCGTTTTAAATCTAACAAGTCCATGAGTTGGGCTTCAACGGAGGCTTTGGTTGCATTAGGCATGCGTTGTGGCGACAAAGCACATTGTGAAGTGGTGAGTAGTGTGCCCACACCATCAGTCTCTAAGCCACCGCCTTCTAGCGTGAGTGCGCTCATGATTAATTGAGGGGGTTGGTTATTATAGCCTTTTAATAATGGATCGAAGCGCACGAGTTTATGAACCATGTCATTGTCTAGCTCAGCAGAATATTTTTGCCCCCAGGCGTTAAAATTAAATTTAAGCCATTGCGTGCCTTGATGGGTCAGAACAGACAGCGGGCCGTAATCTCGAATCCAAGTGTCATTGTAAGGGCTAACAAAAAATTGAATGTGGCTGCTTTGCGTGAAGGGTAATAATTGATGCTGGATATGTTTTTGATGTGCTTCGTCATAACACAGAATCATCACCATTTGGTGATCACTGATTGCCGAGACGATTGCGCAATAAACCGGTTCGACTTCTTTTAAGAAAGGTGCCCAATCGGTTTTCTCATGAGGCCAAACTAACAGGGTAGCAAATTGCGGCGCCCATTCAGGTAATAAACAAGGTTTCATTTAAGCTCCTAACAAATTTTGTCCGCAGACTCTTAATACATTTCCTTGTAATCCTGCTGAGCTGGGTTCTGCTAAAAAGGTAACAGCTTCTGCAACATCAATAGGAAGACCACTTTGTTTTAGGCTATTGAATCGGCGCCCTATTTCTTTCACAAAAGTGGGTAGTTGTTGTGTCATTTCAGTTTCGATAAAACCTGGTGCAATGGCATTTATCGTTATATTTTGAGATTGAAGCAAGGGTGTCATTGCGGTGACAAATCCCAGTAAACCTGCTTTAGAGGTTGCATAATTCGTTTGGCCAAAATTACCAGCGATGCCACTAACCGAAGCAATGCAAATAACACGGCCACCGGATGCAATCAGTTGATGTTCTAGCAGTGCATGGGTAATTTGTTCGCATGCGGTTAAATTCACCGATACAGTTGCATTCCATTGAGGCTTGGTCATATTGGCTAAGGTTTTATCTCGAGTGATACCGGCATTGTGTACTAAAATATCGATATCACAGGACAGCTCTCTGAGCATATCGACAATTTGTTGGGCAGCTCTGGGTGCCGTAATATCGAGTAATAAAGGTTCTCCGGCGATTTCTTCAGCAATAGCAGATAAATTTTCTACTGTATCAGGTAAATCTAAACAAATAACTTGAGCGCCTGCTTTTGCTAAAGTGCGCGCGATGGCAGCACCAACACCACGAGCTGCGCCAGTCACCAGCGCATGTTTACCTCGTAAAGGTTTAGCGTTATGAGGAAATACGGTTTGTTGAGCAGCGCTGATGTGGATGACTTGGCCGCTGATATAGGCGGATTTTGGTGAAAGTAGAAATCGAATAGGACCCTCAAGTAAAGGTAGCTCTACACCATAATCTGCTTGAATAAGTTGCACCGTTGCCCCTTGTTTCCCTACTTCTTTAGCAAGGCTGCGAATAAATCCTATCAGTGCTGTTTGTGCTGTCGCTTGTGCAGGTGTGCAGGTGTGCGGTGTTCTTGCCAGTAAAAGAACGCGACCATTCATTGCAAGTTTTTTTATTAAAGGTTGAAAAAAATCGAAAAGATAGTGAAAGTCCTGTGTTGTATGAATGCCGCTCGCGTCAAAAACCATTGCCTTAAATTGTACTGGATCGGCTTGATTAGACTGATAGGGAATGAGCGGAATTTTATAGCGTTTAGTGGCTTTTTTAATGTCTGAGGCACCAATGATATCGCCTATGTTGTAGGTCAAAATATGCGGTTTCCGCGCAATGGTATGACAAAGCGCGGGTAATAATTCTGCTTGCGGAGCAGCGCCTAAAACTAAATTACCCTTGAAAAAAACAGCTTCCGTTTGCTGTCGGTCTAGTTGTGGTGGAATTGGCATCTTCAAGGCTGAAAAAATACTGTGACCAAGACGAGTGTGGGCAAGACGTTGATACATATCTTTCACAGTAAAATCCTTCAATAAACTGCGCGTCCAATGGGCATACGAAAGTAGCCATCTTAGAGGAATTTAGATGAAAAAAAAATCGCCTTTTGTTTTATGAGAGAGTACTGCCCAAATACCATTGCGTAATTTCTTTGCCCCACATGAGCGCAATAAAACCAGCACCTGCTAAGTAAGGTCCAAAGGGAATGCCATGATTAGGATCTCGATGTTTGAACAAAATAAGAGAGAGCCCAATCACCGCGCCAATCAAAGATGAAGCAAGAATAATCAGTGGTAACGATTGCCAGCCCAGCCATGCACCTAAGGCAGCCAGTAATTTGAAGTCTCCATAACCCATGCCTTCTTTATTCCTCAGCAATTTAAATAACCAATAGACACTCCATAATGTGAGGTAACCAGCAATAGCACCGATTAACGCATCCGTTGGGCTAACAAATAAGTGATTGAGGTTAATGGTCAAACCTAACCAAAGTAGAGGTAAAGTTAAATCATCGGGCAATAATTGATGATCCAAATCAATCACCGTTAAAGTGATTAAACTCCAGATCAGCGTTAATGCAGCGAGCGTTTGCCAGCTGAGGCCAAATCTCCATGCGACTAAAAATGACAGTAGCGCAGTACTGGCTTCCACCACAGGATAACGAATAGAAATTTTGTGGCGACACTGGCTACAGCGTCCCCCTAAAAATAAATAACTCATCACTGGAATGTTTTCCCATGGGGTAATTGCGTGATTGCATTGTGGGCAGCGTGAGCGAGGTACAGCTAAATTATAGGGTTCTGGTAATGTGGGTGTCTGAGGATTTTCTGTCAGATATTCTTGTGACATTTTATACCAAGCGCGAGCTAACATCTGTGGTAAACGAATAATCACAACATTCAGAAAACTGCCTATCAATAAACTGATGAGCGTGATGAAAGATAAAAAAAGCAATGGGTTTGCGTGGAGAAAATTCATCAGTTGCATTATTTCATTACCGATCCAAGTTGGAATATCGGAAGGTACATGGCAATAATTAAACCGCCAATTAAGATACCTAAAATAGTCATGATCATGGGTTCCATCAAGCTGGTGAGGCTATCTACCGCATGTTCTACTTCGTCTTCAAAATGGGTGGCTAATTTGCTAAGCATATCATCCAATGTTCCAGATTCTTCACCAACAGTGACCATTTGAATGGCTAAGGGTGGAAAAATATTAGAATTACGCATGGCCGTTTGCAGTTGTTGGCCAGCAGAAACATCATTACGAATTTTTTTAATCGCTTTAATATAAAGCATATTATTAGTTGTACTCACTAAAGAATCTAACGCATCCACTAAGGGGACGCCAGCAGCGAAAGTGGTTGATAGCGTGCGGGCGAAGCGAGCAATGGTGCTTTTATAAAGAATGTTGCCAATCATGGGTATTTTGGCAATCATACGATCAATCATATCTGAAAAAGATTTAGAGCTGATGCGTAATTGTCGAATGATAAATGCAATGCCTAAAATGGTTGCTAATAAGGTGATCCAATTATTTTGTAATCCCTCTGACATCCCAATGACCAAACGGGTAAATGCAGGTAAATCTGCGCCAAAATTATTAAATAATCCTTGAAAGGTAGGTACGACTTCTACCAATAGAATAGTGGTCACAGCTAATGCAATGAGGGTGACGATAATGGGGTATTTAATTGCCTTTCTAACTTTAGCTTTGATCTGTTCAGATTTTTCTTTGTAGGTTGCGACACGATCAAGCATTTTTTCTAAAGCGCCGGCCTGTTCACCACTGCCAATTAAACTGCAATACAAATCATCAAAATATTCTGGAAAGTGTCTTAAAGCAGTTTCAAAACTATTACCGGCTTCAACTTCACGTTTTAACTTTAAAATTAATGCGCGTAATCCTATGTTTTGTACGCCATCTGCGACAATTTCAAAGGATTGCACCAGTGGCACACCCGCGCGAACCATGGTGTAGAGTTGGCGAGTAAATAAAGCAATATCCATCGATCTTACTTTGGATGAAGTTTGCGCCAATAATTTTTTGGCTTCTCTGCGTGCTCGAACGCGCTTTAAACCTTGTCGTCTTAATTCTGCTCTTGCCAATGCAGCAGAGCTGCTGCGAATGGCACCTTTAACGCTTTGACCTTTACGATCGGTTGCTTCCCACAAAAAAGTGTAGGTTTTAGCGGGTTGTATATTGATGCGATAGGCTTTTCTTTTCGTGCGTCGCAGGCTCGCCATGATAATTATCCTGTAATAACTCGATTGAGTTCTGCTAAGCTGGTAATGCCTGCTTTGACTTTCTTAAGGCCTGCGGTGCGTAAATCCATAAAGCCTTCTTTGCGTGCTTGATCTGCAATTTCAATTGCGTTGGCATTTTCCATAATAATACGAGCCATTGCATCGGTAATTTTAACCACTTCATAAATTCCTGTGCGACCTTTATAGCCTTGATAACATTGTGCACAGCCTTGAGGACCATAGATTTTAAGGTTAGGAATTTCTTCTGAACTAAAACCAAATTCAAGTAAAGACGTTTCAGGAATATCTAAGCGTTGCTTGCAGTAATTACATAATCGACGGGCTAAGCGTTGCGCGATAATCAAACTGACAGCAGTCGCAATATTAAAAGAGGGGATACCCATACTATGCAAACGCATTAAAGTTTCTGCTGCACTGTTAGTATGCAAGGTAGATAACACCAAATGACCTGTTTGCGCAGCTTTGATTGCAATTTCTGCTGTTTCTAAATCTCGTACCTCACCCACCATAACCACATCTGGATGTTGCCGTAAAAAAGCCCGTAGTGCGGTACTAAAATCTAAACCAATTTTAGGATTAACATTGACTTGATTAATGCCGGGTAAATTAATTTCTACTGGATCTTCTGCTGTGGAAATATTGCGTTCTGGCGTATTGAGAATTTTTAATCCGGTATAGAGAGATAAAGTTTTTCCGCTACCAGTAGGGCCAGTGACTAAAATCATGCCTTGAGGTTGCGCGAGGGCGTCAAGAAATAAAGCCTTCTGATCATTTTCATAACCAAGATGATCAATATTAAGTTTTGAAGCATCGGAATCTAAAATACGTAAACAAATTTTTTCACCCCAAAGCGTGGGTAATGAATTCACGCGAAAATCAACGGAACGAAATTTAGATAATTTTAATTTAATACGACCATCTTGTGGTAGGCGACGTTCAGAAATGTCCATTTTTGCCATGACTTTAAGGCGAGATAATAATCGATTGGTAAAACTTTTGGGGGGTGTAGCAACTTCCTTTAAAATACCATCAGCACGATAACGAATGCGTAATTGATTTTCATAGGGCTCCACATGAATATCCGACGCGCCCGTTCTAATGGCATCCAGTAGAATTTTATTCACAAAACGCACCAGTGGTGCGTCCTTAATATCCTCTTGGCTAGATTGCGTATTTTCTTCTGTTTCTAATTCTACCGCTTCATCTAAATCTTCCGCTTCAGTGCCGGCTAAACCTAATTCTGCAGTGCCGTCATCGAGACAGGTATCAATGGCTTTTTGCAGATGTATTTCTGAGGTCAGCACAATCTCTAAATTAAGACCAGTAGCAAATTTAATATTATCGAGAGCATGTAAATTAGAAGGGTCAGCAATGCAGATAAATAAGCGGCTGCCTCGTTTAAATATTGGCAGCGCATTATGCTCTCGAATCAGTTTTTCATTAATTAAGGTATGAGGAAATTGTTCTACATTAAAAGCACTCAAATCAACCAGTGGTAAACCAAAGGTAGTGGAGGCGAGGATCGCTATGACAGTGGGATCCGCCAAACGATTTTCAACCAAATAGGTGACAAAAGAAACTTGATGTTTTTGCGCTTCTTTGAGTGCTTCTTCCGCTATTTTAGCTTCTAAAATACTTTGATCGACTAATTGCTTAGCTAAGCTATTAAATAGGATGGCGGCCATAGGAACTTCCTGTAGAGTTTCCTCAACAACAAAGGATACATGTCAGTAAAAAATAATAACTCTATGAGATTAGTTCATTTTTTAATGCCTGCCCGCTGAAATGCTCAGGGTCGAGGTAAAATTATTGCCAGTGGCTATGCTGAATGCGACCAAAAATGTCAGTATGTGACCTAGCAAGAAATTGAATGGCGTGAATCATGGCAATGAATCCATTCAATCGCGTCAAAAAAATAGAATAAATACCATAATTCAACGAGAAAACGCGCTAAAAAGCGATCATGACGGATTTTAAATCATTGGTATAGCTCCTGCATTCATCACTGGGTAGTCAGAATGATGATTGCGTTTTTTATTCAGTTATTTTTTGGAGAGTGTCTATGCGTTCTATTCAGCGTTCTATTCAGAGGGGTTTTTCATTAATTGAATTAATGGTGGTGGTTGCCATTATTGGTATTTTGGCAGCGGTGGCAGTGCCGTCTTATCAGAACTACACCAATCGAGCTAAGTTTGCGGATATCATCAGTCGAGTAGATTCTTATAAAAGTGCTATTAGTGCTTGTGCTGTGACAACATCTATACCAGGAACAAATTGTGCTGCAGGGAAAAATGGTGTGCCTGCTGCTATTACTGCTGCGACTGGAAACATTAAGTCAATTAGCGTGGACTGGACTGGTGATACTTCGGTTAAAGTAGTTGCTACTGCTGTTGATACTATAGATGGTGGTGATCCAGATTCTACTGGAGACACTTATACTGAAATTTATACGGTTTCTCCTGGCACCTGGGCTTTCTCTGCTGCAGACTCCACTTGTGATGAATCTGGTTTATGTCAAAGCGGATCTTAATCGGCTAATTAGTTGAGTAAAAAAAAGGCACTCTTTATGGGTGCCTTATTTTTATTAAGAAAGAGTGTGTTATGAGTTCTAGAAAAGCGACTGGTTTTTCTTTAATTGAATTGATGGTCGTGGTTGCGATTATTGGAATCTTGGCCTCCATTGGTGTGCCGTCCTACCAGCATTATATTGATCGTGCAAAATTTTCTGATCTCATCAGCAAGGTAACAGAATATAAAACTGCTATGGCTGCTTGTATATCAACAAACAATCATCCAGAGGTGAATTGTCGAAACGGACGTAGCGGCGTACCTGAGGTGTTTTCTGATAAAAATATTGAATCTATCACAGCGGATAGTATGGGCGGTGATGGTAATACTAAATTTATTATTGTAGGGGATGTGCAAACTTCCTTTGGTATCAGCGAATATACGCTTATTTATGATTCGAAATTACCTGAAGCAGGATGGGTATTTGATCCCGAATTTTCTGGCTGTGATGAAGATGGTTTATGTTCAGAGAATGGAATTTAACTTGATGTGTTTTGATCTGTAATGTGATTAGGCAAATAGAGTATCGGTTGGTTGTTTTATGCTATTAACTTTAGCAATGGAATATTTAAGCTGCTAGATTGAATAATGAGGGTGACTGCTCATAAGATTAGGTTTTTTAATGTCAGAGAGAGCATTGTATGCGTTCAATTCCAAAAGGTTTTTCACTGATTGAATTGATGGTGGTGGTTGCTATTATTGGAATTTTAGCTTCAATTGCAGTGCCGTCTTATGAGCATTATATCAGGCGAGCAAAGTTTGCAAAAATGATCAGTGCGGTAGAAGAGCGTAAGTTGGCAGTGAGTGCGTGCGCATTAAAGGTTGCTAATTTTAATGTGAGTACTTGTGGTCGAACTAAAGGCGGAGTGCCGGATAATATCAATTTTAATGATGGTTTTCTTAATTACGTTGCAACTGATTGGGATGATGACGCTCCAGTAGTATACGCTGTTGCTGGTAATAGATACGTTTATTTAGTGAAATATGACCTGGCTTCAGGCACTTGGGTTTTTGATGCAGCAGCATCAACTTGTGATGAAGCAGGTTTGTGTCCAGGAAATGGCAGTTAATTACCAATAATATGTTTTCTCAAAAGGCACTTTTTTATAGTGCCTTTTTTGTTATAGTCACTGCTCTATTTAATATGGAAATCTGTAATTATGGTCAAATGGTTACCCATTGAAATCACGCCCTGGATTTTAGCGCTGACGATATTAGCGTTATCCACCATCAATCAATTTGATCCTTTTTCGAATAATTATTTTATTTTTTTGATTGAAATGAGCTTATCCATTTTTGTTTTAATGCGTTATGAGCTTGAATGGCCGGCGAGCGTAAAGATTTGTTTATTGGTTTTAATTTGGTTTTCTTCTGTTGCATTCTCAACTTTACTGGCCCATTTCCAACCACATAGCACTGCAACTTGGGCGCGAGTGGCAGAAGAAGGGATGCATGTTTTCTTTGGTTGGAATGTTTGGCGCTTAATTCGATTGAATCAGCGCTCATGGGTATCGGTTATTGCTTTCAGTTGGGTGTTAGGCGCTTTTATTGCTTTAGTCAGTATTATTTACCGCTGGAATATATTATCCAATCCTCGAGGCGTTGGGGTGGATTGGACTTCGAACTTACCCTTATTTGCTAACCTATGCCATATGGGATATTTAATTTCCGTTGCAGTGATTGCGCAGTTTTTTATTTTTTTACGGGCACAAAAAAATAGCTCAATTTGGGCGAGTTTATTATCTTTAATTTTACTCAATGCTTTTTTAATGTGGATCGGTAGGCGAGCTACTTTATTAAGTACTTCCATTGCCTTGCTTACAATGGCTTTTTTTATGGGACGTCCAACTTTGAAGCGAAGTTTATGGTTACTGATGAGTTTGCCGATCTCATTGTTACTTTGCGAATATTTTGCAGTGGGTAATTTGGGCTTATTTGGCACTTTTCATCGCACTTTAGCCGGTGTCGCTGAGGGGGTTGATCAACTCAGTAGTGGTCGTTGGCATATTTGGTTGAATGCTTGGCGACATGTTCTGGTGCAACCCTGGTTTGGTTATGGCGCAGAGGGTTATATTGGTATTCGATCTGGGGATGCAATCAGTGGTGGAATTTTGCATCCTCATAATGTTTTTATTCAATGTTTAGTTGAGTGGGGTTTTGTCGGAACGCTCATTTTTATCGCGTTATTTTACCAGTGGCTTAAACCGCTGGTGCAGAGATTACGCAGCCAATATCGTCAATTAAATTATCAAGCTGATGTATTACTCGGTAGTGCTGTGGCGGGTAATTTATTATTAGTCAGTTTGTCTGAAGGTATTTTTTACCACGGTACTCATACTGCCTTTTTAGCCTTGTCAATTGGATTAGCATTAGGCGCTCAACTCAATCAGACGGATTCGCGATTGTCAGCGTCAGTGAGATCGTTATAATAGCCGGCTCCCGATTCTAGGGCGCCATTCGCCGGAATAGCTCAGTTGGTAGAGCAGCGCATTCGTAATGCGAAGGTCGTAGGTTCGACTCCTATTTCCGGCACCAGGCCCCCCTTCTTAAAACATTCAATAGCTTGGGTTGAGGGCGCTTTATTTGATCGCTGGAGCATAGTTGATAGTTGAGATTTTTTTCTCAACATTTGACATGAGGTCGTTTTTAAACGAAAACATGCTATGTATGAAATTCGATATTACCTTACCAGTGATGGGAAAGATCTTTACTCAAGCTGGCTGCGTAAGTTGCGTGATATAAAAGCAAGAATTGCTATAGACTGGCGAAGGGTTGGTAATAGGCGCATTAGACAAATTGCTTTGGATGATACACTTCAGTACCTGTAAAATAGTAAGCGCGCCTCCTGGAAGCCAAGATAACAAGCGATAACATTATTATGAATCAAATAATCATTCGTCTTTCAAGTTATATCATAAAGCTAACAGTCATAGTCATCATGATTATTAACACTGTTGATGTAAGTGCTGCGCCAGCATCAACAGCAGAATTTGAAAAGTGGCTCACTTTTTATTATGTGCATCAGGATCCAGCGTCAGTAATTCCTTCTATGGAGTATGCTGTGGAATTTGGTGTTTTAGATGATATCAGACGTTCTGGGCCACCGATTTTTGGATTTATTGCCGGCGTGGTGAAAGATAATCCTTACCTTGCAGATCTCATGGTGAAAAAATTTGATTCAATAGATGATGAAAAATACGCATTGTTCTTGATCGGTATTTGGTATGCTAATTTGCCTGGTGGTAAAAGCCGACTTCTCATTGCTAATGCATTAAAACGTCATCCAAACATCGAGAGTAAATATTCCTTTTTACACGATCCTAGTGTTGACTTATTGGTGGTCTCTCCTCAAAAAGGCCCTTGGATTTTGGATGCATTGTGGGGGAATTTTATGGCTACTGGCAAAAGTCAGCCGGTCATCAATATTATATCTGTATTACCTTGGATAGATGAAAGCAAGAAACAGGAAATTCTTGCAATGGGGAAGCCTGGTTTGTATTTAATGACAACCAGTGGTGCGGCTAACTGGTCATTAATATCTAATGCCAAGCAACATAAGCGAGTGTTGGAAATATGCGAAGATCAGATTCATCAGCAACCAGAGCCTATCTCCACCCAATTGCGAGCAATCGTTGCTAAAGCTAAGGGATAAATTTTTTAGCGCATATTAAACAGGGAGTCAGTTATTTGCATGGCGAATTTAATTATAAAAGTAGAGCGTTTTTTTAGCTGGACAGCCCAATTTTTATTAATTTTCATTGCTATGGTTGCTCTTTGTTATGCTGACACGCGTCAGAATGGCGGCGATAAGAAAAATCTTCAGCAAACTCATACCTTAATTGTTAATGATATTACTCAGCTCAATCCTATTGCTGTTGGTGCCATATATACACCTCGTTCAGAACGAGATGTTATTCATATCATTAAAAATACTCAAGGGCCTATTTCTATTGGGGGTGGTCGCTTTAGTCAAGGTGGTCAAACTGCCTATCCGGGTAGCACCCACATTGATACACGATTGATGAATAAAATTATTCAATTGGACCCCGTGAATAAAAAAATTACCGTGCAGGCAGGAATTGCCTGGCGAGAGATACAACAAGCCATTGACCCATATAATTTATCAATTCGTATCATGCAATCCTATTCAAATTTTACAGTGGGAGGTTCTCTCAGTGTAAATGTACATGGCAGATATGTTGGAGAGGGAGCGCTGATTAAATCAGTGGAATCTATTCGTTTGGTATTGGCTGATGGGGCGGTAGTGATTGCGTCGAGGAATGAAAATCCCGATCTATTTTATGGTGCTATAGGTGGTTATGGAGGGTTGGGTGTCATTGTGGAAGCCACTTTGCGTTTAACAGATAATCAAGCCATTGAGAGACACACGAAAGAATTGCCTATTGCAGCTTACAAAGATTATTTCTTTAAAAATATTAGGAAAAATAAAAAGGCCATATTTCATAATGCGAATATTTATCCACCAAATTTTGATAGGCTGCGCGATGTCAGCTGGTATCTTTCTGATAGGCCAGTTACGATAAAAGAAAGATTAATTCCTAGCGATGGTCATTATTTTTGGACGCCTAAGATAATCAATTTTGTTGCCGGAAATGATTTTGATAAAAAAACCAGAGAGAAAATGATTGATCCAGTATTCTATAAGAAAGATAGGGTGGTATGGCGTAATTGGGAGGCTAGTCGAGATTTAAGAGAGTTGGAATCTAAGGATCGTAAGGGCCAAGTCTATGCATTGCGAGAGTATTTCATTCCAGTAGAAAAGTTTGATCAGTTTGTACCGCTACTGAGGGATATTTTTCAGAAAAATAAAGTTAATGTGATTAATGTTTCTGTTCGGCATGCTTTCGCAGATAACGAATCTATTCTCAGTTGGTCCCCGCAGGAGGTATTTGCTTTTGTAGTCTATTACCGTCAAGGATCAGATATTCATGCGAAAGAAGCTGTAGCTAAATGGAGCCGAGAAATGATTGATGCAGCAATTTCTGTTGGCGGAACTTATTATTTACCTTACCAGATTTTTGCAACTAATGAGCAATTTAAAAAGGCCTATCCACGAGCAGAAGAATATTTCGCATTAAAAAGAAAAGTAGATCCTAATAATCGATTTATTAATATGCTATGGGCTGCCTACTATCCACTGAATCAACATAGGACAGCTACGGATTCAATAATACATTAAGGTATTCTAATGATCGAAAATAACATAGCTGCATTACCTATATCGCAGGCCTTTTACGCTTCAAAGAAAAATCGATTTTCCAGTATGCGGTTCTGTACTTGGATTAGTTTTGCGATTGGAATGGTTTTACTACTGGGTCTGCAACTATCAACAGGGGCACCTTATCCAATTACAGTATTTTTCTTCGGGTTCATGATTGGTGCTGGGCTATTAGTTGAGCTATTTGTGCGTAGCCAACTTAAGTCTGGCCAGCCACTCATCATTTTAACGGATCAATATATTGAGTCATGTAAGTTTTCACCCAAATTAGATCGGATTGCTTGGCAGGATATTCAGAATATTGGCCTTGAGATGGGTAGTAATATGTTATCCATTTCTTTTAAGTTAAGGAGCGTTGATTCTCTCAATCAAAAAGTAAGATCAAAATCTAAATTAGCTTCTACCATATGGCTAACAGCTTTTTCGTCAGAAGATCAGAAAAAAATTATTGAGGCTATTAAGTTACGTTACATCAAAGTGACAGGCGGAGATCTAGGTTTGACGTTACGTGATCCTTTGCAGGAAACCACTGAATTCCAAGAAAAGCTAAAAAATTTCCAGCCTAAAACTTGGATAACTTACTCTTTAATTGCTGCCAATGTACTTGTCTGGTTTGCCATGCTTCGTAGCGGCGCCGATTTTATGCATACATCATTGCCGCAATTATTTTCTTGGGGTGCTAATGCTGCATCAGAAGTGCAAGCAGGTGCCTGGTGGCGTTTATTGACTGCGTTATTTTTACATGCTGGTTTCTACCACATTTTAATGAACATGATAGCGCTCTATAGTTTAGGAATAACCGTTGAACGTATTTATGGCTCTTGGTCTTTTTTAATTATTTATTTTGCAGCGGGTTTATTAGGGAATGCGTTAAGTTTATATTTTGGTGCACGGCATGGAATATCTGTAGGTGCTTCTGGTGCTATTTTTGGTTTGGCTGGTGCACTTTTGATAGCTGTGCTGCAACATCGTGAAAAATTACCCACGGTATTCAGTAAAAACATTATAACCAATATGATGTTCTTTATTATTTACTCTCTTATCTATGGAGTATCTAACAAAGGGATCGACAATGCAGCGCATGTAGGTGGTCTAGTAGGAGGTTGCTTAACCGCGTTTATTTTACCTGAACGTTTTGATTGGGCGCATTTTCGTCGGAATTTCACTCGGCGAGTTATTATGGCAATCATAGTCGCCTTCTGTGCAGTGGTTATTGTGGCGATGATGGCGCCAAGAGCCAGCGTGGATCAGCGGAAACAATTAGCCAGCACGCAATTTTTAAATCAAGGGGCAGAATACTTTTCTCAAGGTATGAAGGTTCTGCAAAAGCAACAGCAGGATATTAAAGCAGGTACACTTTCTGAAAAAGAAATTGATGAAAGGAATAAAAAATTAATAGCTCCCTTATTTCATAAAGCTGCGATGAACTTGGGACAAGTCATATTGTTACCTGATAATCCTAAAGCAGGCGCGTTGCGTGATATTTTGCGTATGTCCCAGTTACTCGATGAGTTATTTAATTTAGAAAGCCGCATAAATCCTATCACTGGAAAAATGGAATTTGTTCATGTAGATACTGCTGAAAAAATCCAGAAAGAATTAGCGCAGGTTACGCCGAGAGTAAAAGATTTTGTTGATCATGTTAAGAAGTAGCTAAACTAACCGATGTTTATTGAGAGGTAAAGAGTCCAGTGAAACAAACTAAGCTAGAACCTAACTGTGCCAGCAAAGGCAATCGATTCAATCTAAAGTCAAATATTTTTTTATGCAGCCTTTTTTTCTTGAATATTTTGGTGACGTCTGTTGATGCTGCACCTGTAGGTTCATTAGATGCTCGTATGGCATCTTGTGATCCAAAAATTGTTCGCGGGGCAGTGAATGAAGTTCTTCAAGATCCTAATACGCTTAAAGAGCCGCTCATGCTACTTCGAGCTGCATCAAGTGTGCGAATAGCCGGGGATAAAGAAGAAGCTGCATTTCTCTATCTTGCTGGACGTCTTCGAGTGTCACGGCAAGTTTTATTTGAGAGGGGGGGATAGGCCTCAGCTCTTGACTATCATGATTATGACGACTGGGCCATTAATTCTGCCTGCATTGGAGACTGATTCGGCATTGGCTCAGCGAACGGTCAAGCGCGTAATGGATTGGGATGCTGTCACGCCAGACCCGTTTCGTGATCGTGCAGCAGCAAAAACTAAGGAGATTCAACAGAAATTTTCCGAATTAAATAAGAGCCTGAAAGAGTTACCCAAAAAAATTCAAAATGATCCTAGCATTGTAAAAAAAGCGCAGGATGCAGAAAATCAAGCAGAGTTTCAACTCAAAGTCATTCATGCCAAACTTTGCGGCCCGGGTACTTTACTACTGATCTCTGGTTAGGGCAGCGCGGCGCATTTTGGAAAGATGTCTGCTTGGATGATCCTCAAGCAATTAAACCGCCTAAAAATAGGCGCTAATTATATGTTGAGCTAGTCTCGGCTTAATCTAGTAGACATTTAACGCAAAATTGATAATTCCTGTCTTCTTTAGGTGAGGATTGCCCAGGACTGTTAGATATGCAAAAAAGTGATTTTTACATGAATTATATAGCTGCCTGTGTATTGATAACCATTATTGGGATTATCATTACTATTTTTTTAGCGCGCTATTCAAAAGTTAGAAAGTATATGTATCTGTTCTTTCTTATCGCGGCATTATCTCCGCTATGTGTAACAGGATTAGGTCTTTTGCTCTGCGATAAGCTTTGTCTTTTTTTCGCTTTTTCTTGGATGTTTTTTTTGCCAGCGCCGATCATAGCGTGTGTTCTATTTGTTTTGACCTTATGCATTGAGGTAAAAAAAGAGCAGAAAGATGATTAAAGGTTTCTTTTGAGCTCAAAGGCATAATTCTTTGTGATATTAGGTTTGGCGCCAAGCGACTGCAGAAAAATTATGTTTGATGCTTTATGAGAATGTATCGCATAGTCCAACGCATTAAATCCTAGCTCATCTACCTCTTGTAGGCGAGCGCCATGTTGAATTAGTAGTTTTAGCATTTTGATGTCACTGTGTTGAGCGGCATGCATAAGTAGTGTGCGTTTAGCATGCTGAATATCATATATACATTCAGTATTTTCTTTAAGTTCTGCTGCACTTTTATACGCATGATTAGGATTGGCGCCGTGGCTTATTAAAAAGTTTGCCATTAAATAATTACTATTTTCCACAGCATAAAATAAAGGTGTTTTACCAAATCCATTCTCATAATCAACAGCAGCGCCTTTGCTCAGTAGTAGTTCTACATTTTTTTGATTATCAAGGGCAAAAAATAACGCAGATTCATCGCCATGATTGACAGTCTTTAAGTGACTAATCAAAAGAACAATAAGATCTTTAGATTGATGCTTAAGCAAAGCGGTTTTCAATGCTTGATCAATTTCTTCTTCGGGTGAATGAGTTGCTAAAATATTTTTTAGTAACGCCATATCGGGATTTTTAAATTTTAATAGTTGGGCAGCTTGAGACAATTTTTTTGGTGGTTCATCTGAATAACGTGATGATTCAGGATAAGACCCTGCGGCGTGATTTGTAAAAAGTAATAGTGCCTTAGTAGCGATAGCATTTGCTTTTTTATGTGTAAAACCAAAACGTTGTTGGTAATACTTAGTGAGTAACGGCTGCGCTTTCTTGCGTTCAGTGAGAAAAGCTTTGTATTGATTATAATTTGAAGGGCTTTGACTAGCCCAATATTCAAAATAAGCTTGTAGCTTATTAGTGTTGCCTAATTGCATTTCTGGCTTCAATAATATATTAGGAGCTAGGCCTGCTAGTAAGAGATCAAAGTGGTAATATCTCCAATGGGCATGGACGATGCTACCTGTGCATGATCGAGGCCCTTCACTACGAATAACTTCTGTGAGCCGGTAGATATGTTTCAAGAAAGGAAGTGAAGCTAAGCCATCGTGACATTCATAATCTACTTCGATTGGTGATCCATGGCCAGATCCAAGATCAATATCGAATTTAGAAAAAATCTTTTGTGGATATCTGTGCATTTCTTTGCATGTGATATTTTTGTCAGAAATGGGATCAATATTTTCCGTCGCTGCAACGCTGTACTGCGTAACAATTAGTAAGGTAATAAAAATGATAGATTTTGTCAGTTTATATCGACGTAAAAAACCAAATCTAAAGTCATGGTTAAAGACAGGCGTAAATAATTTTTGAATATTGATGTATATCATTTCTATTCCTTTATAGTGAATTGACTCAATTAATATCACTCCTCCACTAACATCGGAATCTTCACCTTCATTTTCCTCGATCGTTTTTCTTGCATAATGGATGAGCGAATGGTTTCTAATAATTGTTTTTTATCATCCCGATAAAATAAATTATATGCCTCGAAGGGAATCAAGCGTCCATCGGATTGAGCGATATGGATACAGGATTTTTTCAGTGCACGGATATCAAGGTTAGTGGCATCCATAAATTGCACAATCAAGACACGAAAGATATTTTGATAGCCTAAATCAGTAGGGGCAGAAATCTGTGGTAGGCAGCACATTAATTCGGATAAGCAATTGGCTTGTGATTCGGGTGAATGATTAGTGGAAAATAGTTTAAAAATTTTCGACTTCAAATCTTGATCACCCTCAAACACAATGGTATTGGCTTGGCCAGCTAATAAACTTTCAGGGGTAACAAAGCGCGTTAAAGGTAGGGTTTCTCCCTGTAATTTTAAGGCATAACCCATAGCTAAAGTATCGGGATTGCAGGGCACAGGTAAAATATCTTCGTAATTAAAAATTCCGCTTTGTTCCACAATGCATCGGCGTAGTTCACTCACAGTGAGCCTATGTTTAGCTGAATCAAATTGTTCTACTCGACCGGCTTGCTGAATCGGCTGTAAGGTTACGCCGCGGACACAAGGTTGCTGTAAAGCAAAACGAATAATATCGCCGATTTCATTATCATTAAGACCTTTTTTCACTGTTACGACTAGCGTGGTAGAAATCCCTGTAGCATTTAATCGTTCCAGTGCTTTATTTCGAATAGACGTTAAATCAGCGCCACGCAAAATTTGATGCACTTCGGAACGTAAGGAATCAAATTGCAAATAAATTTCTAGTCCAGCGCCATAGCTTGCAAGTCGCTCAACAAATTCAGGTTCTTTAGCAATGCGAATACCATTGGTATTAATCATCAAATGTTTAATAGGGCGTTCTCGCGCCGCATCTAAAATACGCCAAAATTCTGGATGCAAAGTAGGCTCGCCACCAGAAAGTTGCACCACATCGGGTTCACCTTCATTGGCAACCACTGCATCTAACATAGCAATGACTTCTTCATAGCTGCGATGCGTTAAACGCTCTGGGCCTGATGCGGCATAACATACGGGGCAAGGGAGATTACAGTGATCGGTAATTTCAATTAACGACAAACAAGAATGTTGCATATGATCAGGACATAAACCGCAATCATAGGGGCAACCATACTGCATCGAAGTGTTAAAAATTTGCGGCATTTCGGGTGGTTTAATATAAATCTCGCGGCACAGTCGATAATAATCGGCGTCGTCAGCCATCAACACACGCTCAGTTCCATGCTCCGGACACCATTTATCCATGAAAACATGATTATCTTTAATAATAATTTTAGCTTCTACGCGATGCAGGCAAGTAGAGCATACGCTTGTAGTGGTATCGTAAAATAAGTAGGGTCTGTTTTTTCTATGCATGATAGGGCCTTGTAAAAATAAGTTTTATTTATTGCTTTTCTTTTTCTTTATTGTCCTTTGTTTTTGAGCTCATAGAGCGAGCAATACCGATGCAAGATATAATAGTGAACCAAGTTATTCCTATGCTGATTAACACAAAACCTCCAATCAGCAATCCCCCTCCGGATAATATCTGTCTGGGCGATTCTAGTATCCGTTTGAGAAGAAAAAGACTACAGGTGCCTGAGCCAAATGCTATGATTCCACTAATGAGAAGAGCTATAAATTTAAAGGCAAGATTTATTAATTTAAAAAATTTTTCCATTTCTATTCCCTCATCTTAAAATCAATAAAGTAAATTTTTATGAATTAAAAAACTTCGTATAGATAGCGGAAGATAAATAATTAGCGCTACAAGGCAAATCGCCTGTATACCCGAAAAACCCCAAAAATAATCGAAGGGCAGTGGTTTTAAAAAATCGATTAATAATCGCCATCCGAGATAAGCGATCAGAAAAATTCTAAACAACAAACCTTGTTTAGCTGGTAGTTTGAATTGTAATTTAT
>JAHFSE010000143.1:1188-4966 GCA_023265895.1 Gammaproteobacteria bacterium | reverse complement strand
TAATGACGCAAGGTGTGAAATCTTTGATTGCGGCAGATCTTGAGCAATTATTTCGTCGAGTTGTTTTTAATGTTGTCGTTGGTAATAGAGATGATCATTTAAGAAATCACGGATTTATTTTGACGCAAGCGGGTTGGCGTTTATCTCCTGCTTTTGATGTAAACCCTAATATCGATAAAGCAGATCATGTATTAAATTTAGATGATGTTGATAATCGACCTAATTTAACAACAGTGCTTGCGACTGCTGAGCTGTACGAATTGGATAAGGTACGGGCACAGAAAATCATCGATGAAGTGATTTCTGTTGTGGCTAACTGGCAGAAAGTGGCTAAGCAATTGAAAATTTCTCGTGCCGAAATTGCGTTGATGGGCGGTGCTTTTTTTACTGCAGATTAAAAAAGGAGATTTTTTATGTTGCCACTTACTCGCCGCTCTTTTGTGTTAGGCGCCTCTTCATCCTTGATGTTAGCTTCGCTGCCTTTTGCGCAATCTGCTTATGCTCAGTTGGATGAGAAAAAAATACCTGAATTGCGCGGGAAAATATTTGATTTAACCATAGGTTATCAGCCGGTAAATTTTACTGGAAAAACTAAAATGGCGACGACTATTAATGGGAGTTTGCCCGGGCCGACTTTATATTGGCAAGAAGGTGATACAGTAACTTTGCGAGTGACCAATCATTTAGCGGAACAAACTTCTATTCATTGGCACGGCATTGTGGTGCCAACCGAAATGGATGGTGTGCCAGGATTGAGTTTTAATGGAATTAATCCTGGCGAAACCTTTGAATATCGTTTTCAAGTTAAACAAAGCGGTACTTATTGGTATCACAGCCATTCGGGTTTTCAAGAACAAACCGGCATTTATGGCGCAATTATTATTGAACCTAATACACCCGATCCCATCAGTTATGATCAAGATCATCTGGTGATGTTATCGGATTGGTCTGATGAAACACCGGAACATATTTTTAAAAAATTAAAACAATCCAGTAGTTATTATAATCATCAAAATCGTACCGCAGTGGATTTACTGCGCGATATTAAAACGCAGGGTCTAGCAAATACGTGGAATGAGCGGTCGATGTGGAATCAGATGCGTATGTCCGATCGCGATATTTCTGATGTGACAGGATCGACTTATACTTTTTTAATGAATGGTTGTACGCCATCGGATAATTGGACTGCGTTATTTAAAAAAGGTCAGCGTATTCGTTTGCGTTTTATTAATGCATCGGCAATGACATTTTTTGATATACAAATTCCTGGATTAAAAATGACAGTGGTAGCTGCCGATGGTCAACCGATTGATCCAGTCACCGTTGATGAATTTCGCATGGGGGTGGCAGAAACCTACGATGTCATTGTGCAGCCAGAAAGTGATATGGCTTATGCGATTTTCGCTCAATCGATTGACCGCAGCGGTTTTGCTGGTGGTCGATTAACAGCTAGCAAGTTGTTGACTGAGGCGCACCCGAAATTAGAAACAGTACCTGAATTAACTATGGATGACATGGGAATGATGGGTATAGAAGAGCGACTCGATGACCCCGGTGTCGGATTGCGCGATCGTGAACATCTAGGCAGAAAAGTATTAACCTATGCGGATTTACATAATTTATATCCAACGCGTGATCAACGAGAACCCGGTCGTGAATTGCAAATGCATTTAACAGGAAATATGGAGCGTTATCTGTGGTCCATCGATGGTGTGACACATCACGATGCTGAGCCCATTCAATTGCGTTATGGTGAACGATTACGGATTACTTTACTTAACGATACTATGATGAATCATCCTATGCATTTGCATGGTTTGTGGAGCGAATTAGAAACCGGTGATAGTGAGTGTCTTCCACGTAAGCATACAATTATTGTGCAACCCGGTTCGAAGGTGAGTTATTTAGTGACTGCCGATGCAAAAGGCCGTTGGGCTTATCATTGCCATTTAATGTATCACATGGCAATGGGCATGATGCGTGAGGTAGCCGTGGTATGAAAAAAATTATTTTATTGTTGAGTTTATTATTGAGCGCATCGGCATTTGCTCATGATGAAATGCCTTTTTTAACTAAAGTGATGATAGATCGATTAGAATTTTCCGATCGGCGCGCTCAATCTTGGGATGCGCAAGCTTGGCTGGGTAGCGATCAGCAAAAATTCTGGTTAAAAACTGAAGGCGAGCGCGAAGATCAACAAATAAAAAATTCAGAATTTCAATTTTTATATGATAAGCCCATTGCCGATTTTTGGGACGTGCAATTAGGTTGGCGACATGATGGGAAATCAGAAAATCAGAATTGGTTAACTGTGGGTGTGCAGGGTGTTGCGCCTTATTGGATTGAGAGTAATTTGGCTTTATTTGTCGGTGAAAATAATCGTGTAGGTGTGCGAGCAAAAGGCGAATACGAATTTTTGCTGACACAACATTGGATTTTAATTTCTGAAGCAGAAATAAATGCAGGTAATGCAATTTCTGATACGCGATTAGGTCTGCGGTTGCATTATTTAATCGAGAGAGAATTGATGCCTTATGTGGGCGTGCAATGGCAAAAAAACTGGAAGCCCACAGCAGATGAATCAGGTGCTCTGATATTAGGTGTAAGGATGTGGTTTTAGCAGCAAGATTGCAGGTGCTCGCTGGGTCACCTTGGTGTACACTCTAGCCCCCATTTAATTCTATCTTTTCCGTAGGGCTGGAGATTCATGTTTACTAAAGAAATGCATATTCAGGGTTTTGATAATGAGTTGTTTGCTGCGATGGAAGCAGAGCGAAATCGTCAGGAACAGCATATTGAATTGATTGCTTCAGAAAATTATGTCAGCCCCCGCGTGCTTGAAGCGCAAGGTTCTGTGCTAACCAATAAATATGCTGAAGGTTATCCGGGTAAGCGCTATTACGGCGGTTGTGAATATGTGGATATTTGCGAGACTTTGGCGATTGATCGAGCCAAGCAATTGTTTGGTGCTGATTATGCCAACGTTCAGCCGCACTCCGGTTCTCAAGCAAACGCTGCTGTGTACATGGCGTTGTTAAATCCAGGTGACACGGTTTTAGGCATGAGTTTGGCTGAAGGTGGTCATTTAACCCATGGTGCCAGCGTAAATTTTTCTGGCAAAATGTATCATGCGGTGCAATACGGTCTTGATGAAAACACCGGCCGAATTAATTATGACCAAGTAGCGGCCTTGGCGCGTGAGCACCAACCTAAAATGATTATGGCTGGTTTTTCTGCTTATTCTCGTCAAATTGATTGGCAAATTTTCCGTGATATTGCCGATGAAGTCGGTGCTTATTTTGTAGTAGATATGGCCCATGTAGCGGGGCTTGTGGCCGCTGGTTTATATCCTAATCCAGTAAAAATTGCCGATGTGACAACCTCTACTACCCATAAAACTTTAGCGGGTCCACGGGGTGGTTTAATTTTAGCAAAAGCGAATGAAGCCATTGAGAAAAAATTAAACTCAGCGGTTTTTCCTGGTGGTCAGGGCGGTCCATTGATGCATGTGATTGCTGCAAAAGCAGTCTGTTTCAAGGAAGCGTTAGCGCCGGAATTCAAAGCGTATCAACAGCAAGTAGTGACCAATGCGCAAGTCATGGCTTCGGTTATGCAGGAGCGTGGCTACAAAGTTGTCTCGGGCGGCACTGATAATCATCTGTTCTTACTGGATCTCATCGATAAAGATATTACGGGTAAAGAAGCGGATGCTGCTTTGAGCTCTGCCCATATTACCGTGAATAAAAACGCGGTGCCGAGAGATCCCCGTTCGCCATTT
>JAHFSE010000143.1:0-1178 GCA_023265895.1 Gammaproteobacteria bacterium | reverse complement strand
ATTTATTACCAGTGGTTTGCGCATTGGCACGCCAGCGGTCACCCGTCGTGGTTTTAAAGAGCCGCAGGTGAAGGCTTTAGCTGATTGGATTTGCGATATTTTGGCGGACTTAAGTAATACCGGCACAATCGATCGAGTGCGGGAACAAGTCGTGGCCGTTTGTAAACAATTCCCGGTCTATCAAGGCTAATTTAAAATTATGTTTTGTCCTTACTGCGGTGCTGAAGATACTAAAGTAATTGACTCTCGTCTGGTTGCAGAGGGCAGTCAGGTGCGTCGGCGTCGTGAATGTGTGGTTTGTGGCGAGCGATGCACAACCTATGAAACCGCTGAGCTATTAATGCCTCGAGTGATTAAGCAAGATGGTTCTCGAGAACCCTTTAGCGATGAGAAATTGCGTAATGGTTTATTGCGTGCCTTGGAAAAACGCCCGGTTTCTGCTGAGCAAATTGAAGCGGCACTCAGTCGTATTAAGCATGAACTACGTGCTGCCGGTGAGCGTGAAATTGCTTCCAAATGGATTGGTGAGCGCGTGATGGCCGTGTTGTCCGAGCTTGACCCAGTAGCCTATGTGCGTTTTGCATCTGTTTACCGCAGCTTTCAAGATGTGAGTGAATTCCAGAGGGCAATTCTAGAATTCACGGATGGGAAGACTTAGCTTTTTTACTCCTCTGGCTGTTTTGTTATAGCTTCTAGTTGCTTCGAGTTACTATTTCTTTGTAGTCCTGCTCTGCTTAGGTACTGTTTCTCACAGTCTTGGACTGTCTGAGTCAAGGATAGTGTTATATGTGCAAGAGATTTTGTGCAGCACTTGAGCGGGGCAAAGAAACAACAGAGAGCTGCACTGGTTGGTACACAAGTTTCTAGCCTCTTAACTGGATGAGATTCTGTGGTTTTGACGTACTGAAGTACAGATTTAACATCGCGGGCTGCATTTTGAAAGCTGTCTTTAGTGTTCTGAGCAACTGCTCCAGGTATATCTGCTAACTTAAGAGAATACGACATGAAATTGTTCTCCTGAATTTTTTGGAAAGGGTTTATTTGTAGGCAAGCTTCCTTTGTACCTGATTAACCGTTTGGCGGTCAATAAAATAAACAGAGTTATATTCTTTTGCCTATTTTTTATTTTTAAGAGGGGGCTTGGTGACTGATAATTCCCAGATTTTCATGCAGCGTGC
>JAHFSE010000142.1:3516-4978 GCA_023265895.1 Gammaproteobacteria bacterium | reverse complement strand
CTCACAATGCAAGATCAACTTAAATAAAAACCCCCAGAGACAGAGCCTATAAAGACATCCTTATTTGTTTCGCAATTTTTTCTGCGAGTTCTTTAAAATCTTTTTTGGCATCATAAACCGCGTTGGCATGAGTACCAATCGCTCCGTCAGCCGAGGTTAAATTAAAAATGGGTTTACGATGCTCCTGCGCCATAGGAACTAAACTGCGATAGTGCTTGATCGTGGCAAGACAATAATCATCTTGGCTAGGCTTGATATCTACGTCTAAATCTTCACCCAACACAGATTTTCGATAAACAGTCGGAATGCGGTTGACCCATTTATCATAGGCTTTCACCGGACGATCTAAGCGCACACTGTGTTGCTGACAAAGATAACCAATAGGCTGCATTTTCCCTTGCGGTAACTTAAAGTTTGCATGGTTTTTTGATTCTCCATTATCTTTCCAATTATCTACTCTTTTTTGCCATGCGCTTTTCCATCTTTTTAAAGTAGGCCCCAGATTTTTTAAACCTTGCAATGAAAATAAATCAGCCCCGAGCGGTATTACAAAATAATCTGTTGCAATAAGCACAGAGCGGTTAATCGCGCCTAAATTAGGGCCAATATCTACCAAAACAATATCAGCTTCTTCACGCTTTGCAGCCATTTGCATCACTTGCCAAAACGAGCTTGCAATTCGCATAGGTCGATAAAGATTATGCTCTCCTAAACTAAGCGGCCATTCATTAGAAAGCGTATCTTCATAACTCGACAAAGCGACATCTCCAGGAATAAGGAAAAGATTTTTCGTAATTTCCTCTACCCGCGGCTCCTCAATTTCACTGGTCTCCGTTAATGGCTTCACACACCGATAGATAGTCGATCCTTGATTTTGGCTACTCCAGATCTTTTCGATCTTGTCTTCATCCAAAAAAGCAGCCGTTAAATTAGCTTGTGGATCAAGATCAACAGCAACAACCCGCTTACCTAAACTAGCAAACATCCAAGCAAGGTGATAAATCAAAGAAGTTTTGCCTACACCACCTTTATTATTAAAAAACGTAAGTACCGGTGCAGCGATGTCTGTCATATCTTACCCCTTAAAATACAGACAACAGCGCTCTGATTAGCTTCAAATTGAAGTTCAGGATTATTATTTTTTTGCATCTCTTTTCTGGCTGTAGCAATACCTCGACCAAACGCTTGAACAAAACCAAAAGTTTTCAAAGCATCTGCTAAATTCGGATTTCGATAGTCGGTTATTCCAGGTTTACCAAAATTGTCGACCGTTACATTACCATATGGGCCACCGGGGCTATTGATTTCAATACGATCATTAAACCAATAGATACGCACCGGCGCATTGGTGCTTTCATACGTTCGATGTAATACAGCATTATATAAAATCTGCTGGATAGCCGCAGGTGGATAAGGCATTTCCTTCTGGTGAATAGGTGCCGATATAATATCGATAGAGGCG